>JALSIH010000110.1 GCA_026981615.1 Chitinophagales bacterium | reverse complement strand
AATAGGCAATGACTCCGCGGTAGGGGTCATACATCGAATCGAAGATGAGGGCCTGGGTGGGGGCTTTGGCATCGCCCTCGGGAGCCGGCACACGTGCCACAATGGCTTCGAGGATTTCTTTCACACCTTCCCCCGTTTTTCCGCTGGCCTCCAGCACCTCCTCCGGGCGGCATCCGAGGAGGTCCACAATCTGATCCCGCACCTCTTCTATCATGGCACCCGGCATATCGATTTTATTGATAACCGGGATGATTTCGAGGTCGTTTTCAAGGGCCAGATAAAGGTTGGAGATGGTTTGGGCCTGTATGCCCTGTGTGGCATCCACCAGCAGGAGGGCTCCTTCGCAGGCTTTGATGGCACGCGATACCTCGTAAGAGAAATCCACATGGCCCGGTGTGTCAATCAGATTCAGCGTGTACATTTTTCCATCCCTATCGCTTTCATAGAGCATCTGGATGGCGTGGCTTTTTATGGTAATCCCGCGCTCGCGCTCGAGGTCCATGTTGTCGAGGAGCTGGTCCTTCATGTCGCGGTCGCTGATGGTGTGTGTGGCCTCCAGCATGCGGTCGGCCAACGTACTCTTCCCATGGTCGATGTGGGCAATGATGCAAAAGTTGCGGAATTCTTTCATACGCGCACAAAGTTAAGCCATTGGCCGATTTGAATGGAAGTTATTGCGACAGAAAGGCAGCGGATCCGTTTTCTTTCCGTTTTGGCTTCCCCCGGTGCCGGCACTTTTGCCGTCCTCAGAAGCGCCAGATCATCTGCAGGGTGGCATCTGTCCGTGTGTTGCCTGCTATCTCTTCGCTGCCCGATCCGATGACATCCTGATATGGATACCTGAAACGGGCGATCCGGGCCTCTATGCGCAGGTATGAGCCCAGGCGGTATTTGGCGAGAAGATAGAAGCGCGTGCCCCGCCCGGCATAGGCGGGTATCGAAAAGGAATAGAGCACATCATTTTCGTAGGCGTAAATGCGGCTGTCATAGTCGTCCGTATCAAAGAGGGCATAGCGAAAATAGAGGGTCAGAGGCTTGCGCTGCCAGTGCCAGACCAGGTCCTGAAAAAGCATCACTCCCGAGCTTCTACTTTCATTCCCTTCGCGAAAGCTGCTCAGCTCGATGCGGCTGCGAAGGCTTATTTTTTCATTTATTTTCTGCGAAAGATGGAGCCGCAGTCCGCCCCGCCTCACGCTGACCAGGCGCTGCAACGGACTTTCGTCACTGCTGTTGCGCTCCTTTATTTCATAGCGCCCGCGGAGGTAGATGCGGGTATTCCAGCCCGGCTGGTATTCCCACATCAGAAGGTACTCTCTGCCGGACGAGGGGCGGTCGATGCGAAAGCGCAGCCACGGAAAGCGAAAGAAATCCACATAGGCCTGTACTTTCATTTTGGAGCTGATCTCACCGGCCATCCCGATGTAGAGTCCCTCCTCGTTTTGCACCTCGCTGCCCTCTCCGAAAGCCGAAGCATAGATGTTTTGATAAGCGCGGTCATAGTTGCGGTAGAGCAGGGCGATCGAGGTTTTCGGGTCGAGGCGGAAGTTGAGCCCGTTGAGTGTGGCCGTGCGTCCGTTGTCGCTCATGGCCGTCTCACCGAAGAAGAGTGCATTGCGCCAGAAGTATTCGTATTGCAGGCTGGCTCCGCTCAGTTGCCTGCCGCGGAAGTCAAAGCGATTGTAGCTCCTGTCCGGGGGCTCCAGCGCACGGTCGAAGCGAAGAGAAAGCACGTTGACTCCCAGTTTCATGTTTTCATTGCGGTAGCTCAGTTGTGCTCCGGCTGCCGTTTCTTCCACCGTCTTGCGGTCTTCCATCTGCGAGGGCGTGCGGTGCAGGCCGCTTTCCTGAAAGGAAGAGACAAAATCTTCGGGGCTGCCCGAGGTGTCGGCAGCTGCCACATTGCCGTCAATCTTTTTTCGCGAGGCAAAGGCCGTAAAGGAAAACCTGCCCATGCGATAGCTGGCGGCTGCGCCTCTGAAAAAGCGGTTTTCGTTGACCGATGCATAGCGGTTGATCAGGGGGGCATTCCGTTTTGTGCTCAGGGCATAGGGCGATTTGCCGTAAGCGAAGCCCGTCCAGAGCAGAAGGCCCTGCCCCATGTTGACCGAGAAGTCGCCCAGGGCCAGTGCCTCGAGGCGGCCGGCACCGGAGATGAAAAGGTGGGCCGATGCAAAATCGGCTCCTCTGACCGGCCCGTAGCGAAAAGGCTCGCCCGCATCTTTTTCGAGGGTAACTCCGGCACTCAGGTTGCGCCTGTAGCTGTAGCGGTAGCGCGTGTAGAGCTGCTGGGGCGGCCCGAGGTAGCTGCGTTCGCCCGTGACCGGGTCGGGCAGATAGCCGGCTTTCTTTTCCAGGGTTTGCCGGTAGCGCATGATCAGCTGTCCGCGGCCGTATTTCAGGGCGTTCGACAGGCGAAAACGCTCGGGCCTGCCGCTGCCGGCTTTGACGTAGGGCAAAATATAGCGGATGGTGGCAAGGTCAAAATGGGGCACGGCTTTGAGTTCGTATATGCTGCCGAGGAGGCCGTTCCATTTGCGGTAGTTGATTAGGGCCTGCACCTGCTCCGAAGTGAGAAAAATCAGCTTGCTCAGTTCCTCCTCACCGGCCAGGTTGAGGTCCAGCGGTGATTGCCGCAGCAACTCCAGATTGTCAATGATTTCGTCCAGGTCAAATTCGGCATCTCTTTCGGCTACAATGTCTTCGATGATTTGCCGGGTATTGGCGGGGGCCTGTGCCCGCAAGACAAGTGCGCA
>JALSIH010000109.1 GCA_026981615.1 Chitinophagales bacterium | reverse complement strand
ATATGAGTTTTATTTGGATGGTGGGACAAAGGAAATTTAAGTCTTTGGAGGTTAGCAACGATGATGAGAAGTCGGATGAACAGGAGAAATAACTATGATGCCAAACTCCGGTTTTCTTGAATTAAAAAAACTATGAATCGATGTTGGGAGAAATTAAGCATGTATCGTTAAGGAAAATTTGGAAGAATGAAGCCTATGACTTCACACCTTGGCTTTCCGGGAATTTAGAGTTGATCGGAAAGGCCATTGGCATTGAGCTGGAGTTTGAGGCTGCTGAAGTTCCGGTGGGCTCATACTCGGCCGATATTTTAGCACGGGATACAGGTACGGGCAAATATGTGGTGATTGAAAACCAACTGGAGAAAACCAATCATGATCACTTGGGCAAGTGCATTACATATGCTTCCGTGCTGGATGCAACCGCTATTATTTGGGTGGCATCCAACTTTAGCGATGAGCACAAAAAGGCCCTCGATTGGTTAAATGATCATACTACGGACGATATCGGTTTCTACGGAATAAAGGTGGAACTTTGGCAAATAGATGATTCAAAGCCGGCAATCAGGCTTAATGTGATCAGTGCTCCCAATGAAGCTGTCAGGCAGGCTACCAAGAGGAAAGAACAAGGAGAACTAAGTGAATCAAGAAAGACTCAATTAAAGTTTTGGAATGATTTCAGAAAAAAACTCTCGGAAACGGGAAAAATAAGGTCATTGCAAACACCACGGCCACAATATTGGTTTGATGTCGCACTGGGCAAATCCGGAATTGTGTTATCAAATACCTTTAATACCGATAAAAACGAAATTGGTGTTCGAGTTTATATTAGTAACAAACAGGTAGAAGAATGGCTTCCTTATTTTGATTCAAAGAAAGATTTTATCGAGGAGGAAATAGGTTCCCGCTTAGTTTGGAACCCAAACCCGGGCAATCGGGATAAAGTAATTGTTCTAACAAAACATTTTGACTTGCAGAATGAGGAAAGCTGGGAGGAAGCGGTAGAGTGGCTGACAAAAGAAACCATTAAATTTAGGGAAGTATTTTCCCGGTTAATTAAGGAGAAAGCGAGGGAATATCAATAATCAAAAGAGGATACCGAGCCTTTTAGCCAAAGACGAGGGCCCTTAGCCAAAAGTTTCTCCTAATTGTTTGGTGAATCAGTGTTGCAGCGCTTCTTTCATTTAGTTCAACTTAAATTGCGGACAGCATTACACACCTCTTTGCTACGGTGCACTTTCTTTAAGAGCATGCAAATCCGCGGCTGCCCTGCGCAGCCAATTCCTTATTTTAGCAGGCGATGGAACTCTCGGTACTTATTCCCGTCTTTAATCAGGATCTGTCGGCCCTTGCGGGCATGCTGCGCGAGGCGATAGCACAAGCCGGGGTTGAAACGGAAATCCTCCTGATGGATGATGCTTCGGAGCCGCAATGGCAGGAGAAAAATGCCCGGCTGGCATCCGGAGAGACCCTGCAATACATACAACTTGCCCGAAACGTGGGCCGTGCAGCCGTACGAAACCGCCTCGCAACGGAGGCCCGCGGTGAATGGCTCCTTTTCCTGGACGGAGATATGGAGTTGTCCGGGCCGGAGTTTATTCAAAAATATTGGGAGCAGCGCAAAGCTCCGCTTGTCATTGGCGGGCACAGCTATGGGGCCAAACCCGAAGAGCCCGAATTGCAATTTCACTGGTGCTATGGCAGCCGGGTGGAATCGAAAGGGGCTGCCTTGCGGCAAAAAAATCCGTACCGTTCGTTTATGACGGGCAATTTTCTGATCCGGAGAGAGCTCTTTCTGAGTATCCGTTTCGATGAAAGCATTGCCGGCTACGGCCATGAAGACACCCTCTTCGGCCTGGAAGCCATGAAACGTCAGGTGCCGGTACTCCATATTGACAATCCTGCGATTCACCGGGGTTTGATGCCGCTGGAGACTTTTCTTCAAAAAAACAGGCAGGCGGTACACAATCTGCTGCAAATATATCTTAAAGAGGAAGCGCTCCGTCCGCACTTGCTTCGCTCGAGCGGATTGCTGACGGCTTTTGAGCGTCTGCGTTCTTCGGGGCTGCTTCGCGGTTTTGATCTTTGGGCCCGCTGGCGAGCAGGTTCCTGGTCCCGCAAGCTCGAAAAGGGTTGTTCGGGGGCTGCCCTCATGCATTTCAGCATGCTCAAGCTGCACTGCTTGGTCAGGAATTACCGGGCACTGAAATCAAAAGAAAAAAGATAAAGCGGGCGGAGGCATGAAAGTTCACATCATCAGCATCGGAAAAACCACGGCACCCTATCTCAAGGAAGGGATAGAAGACTACAGAAAGCGGCTTCGGCATTACCTGAAGCTGGAATGGACGGAGATCCCCGAGCTGAAAAAAGTGGCCGGGTGCAGCCGCGAAGAAATCAGAGAACGCGAGGCCGCCCTCTTTCGGCCCAAAATCAGGCCCGGCTCTTTCCTTCTTTTGCTTGATGAGAACGGCAAAAGCATGAGCTCGGAAGGGCTGGCAGCCTTTCTTAACAAAAGGATGCTCTCGGGCAGCAAAGAGATGACGGTACTCATTGGCGGAGCCTACGGTTTCAGCCCGGCCCTGCGACAATCGGCCGGGGCATTGCTCTCTCTCTCGAAGATGACTTTCACGCACCAGATGGTGCGCCTTATCTGGCTGGAGCAGCTCTACCGGGCCATGAGCATCCTGCGCAACGAACCCTATCATCACCAATGAATGCTGCAAAATCAAATCCGGAACACCTGCTGCCGGGCGTTCACTGTTCGGTGAGCGGTGG
>JALSIH010000108.1 GCA_026981615.1 Chitinophagales bacterium | reverse complement strand
TAGTGTTGGCTTGTCCGCTTTGATATCCGAGGAAAGTGTTTTGATTGTCGCTCAGGTCGTCATTTTGACCGGCCTGGTAACCGAGAAAAACGGAGCCGTCTGCCGCAGTGCCTATGCGGCCTGCTTTGCTGTTGTTTACTCTGAAGTTGAGTGCTGCATCGTCTGTGGTACCGATAAAGTGGAGTGTATCCACCGTGCCGGCATTCCCGGTGCGTTTCCAGTCATTGTCCAGCGAGACCAGGTCCACGCTTTGGCTGTTTCCGTTTTCAATGCCGACCGTGAGAACGGTGCCCGAAAGCCCGAGGTTCTCAATGTTCTGGTCATCCGTTCCGGTACCGTCCTGCAAAGGCGCAAGGTCCACGCTTTGGCTGTTTCCGTCTTCGATGCCGACCGTGAGAACGGTGCCCGAAAGTCCGAGGTTCTCAATATTCTGGTCATCCGTTCCGGTGCCGTCCTGCAAGGGTGCCAGGTCCACGTTTTCGCTGTTTCCGTTTTCGATGCCGATGGTCAGTACCGTACCCGAGAGGCCCGAGCCCTGTATGTTTTGATATTCGTTTGTCGGATCCGCATCGGCATCATTTACATTGTCGGTAGAAGAAACGGTGAAGTTGGGATAAGAGCCGCTGACACTGGTGGCGCCAGTGCCGGTAATAGATACGTTTTGATCGGGGGCGGTATTGCTGATGGTATTGCCGGAAATATCAATGCCGTTGCCGGGCATATATTGAATGCTGTTGGCGGCTTCTTTTGCATACAGTGCATAGGGCACACTCAGCAGTTGGCTGGTGCCCGTGATGCTGTAATTGCTACCGCCTGCGGGATCGGTCTCGGTTTTAATAAAATAGGGGCCATTGCTCCAGTCTATGCTGTTGAAATCTCCGCTTATTACGGTGCCCGCACCAATTTCGAGGCTTACCAGTCCGTTGGCATTGCTTGTCGGGAAGTGTCGCTCCACATAGACGGATGCACCGTTCACAGAGCCTTGCAATATGCTGATTTGCATGCCGATGTTTTGATTGACGAGCAGTTGATTGGATGCATCTCGTATGACGGCCTGATAGCTCATCTTTCCGGGAGCCTGTCCGAAAAGCGGGGAAGTGGTGAGGAGGATTGTAAAAAGAAGGATGAATGTGGCTTGGAGTTGAAGAGTTCCTGTTTTCATATTGATCCGGTTTTAGGGTTGTTATTGCAGTTTTTTCAGGTTTTTATCAGATATATGGTTAAGGTTTTTTTGATTCTTTGTCCTGCGGTCAGTTTTTAATGATTTTAAATGTTTTCATTTGCTGCCTGTTTCTGAATATTTTCAGGAAGTAGGCGGCATTGGCAAGGTGTTTTAGTTCAATTTCGGTCGTAGTTCCGACTATTATTTGCGATTCAAGGAGCCTTCCCTGAATGTCGTAAAGCCGGTAGGAGAGCCCCGAAGGGTCTTGCACCTCCAGCGTCAGGTAATCGGAAGCGGGATTGGGATAGAGGGAAGCGGAAAGCCGTAGGTCTTTTGCCTCGTCAATTCCGCTAATTATCGATATCTCATAGGGCTGTTGCACGCCTTGTGCCATGCTTTCCCCGCTGTTTCCCTTTTCAGTAGTATAGAGGATCTGTCCGGTGGTAAAACTTGCCGATCCACCGCTGCCAGCGGCTTCGCCACCGGCAGCGGCCACGGTGCTTTGGGCCTGCATATTGCCGAGTGCGAGAAAGACAAAGAAGGTGAGTGTGATTACGGAGTGTGTCATGCTTAAGATTGTTGTTGATTAAAGATTATGAATTAAAAGTAGATGTAATGTGGCGAAAGAGTATGAATTACAATGGTATAAAAATGAGTATAATTTCTTTTGATGATTTAAAAATAAAAAAATATTTGATAATTGCATTTCCGGAAAAAGAAAGGACAAGTAAATTGAAAGTCAGCTTTAGTGCCTGTGCGGGATAGGGGACAAGGTTTTATTGGAAGCCTGCATTGCCGGTAGTGCCGCACAGTGATATGCGGGGAATGATCAGCTCGCTCTTGCCGGTGTTTGCGCTTGATTTTAGATTCAGCTATGCGCTTTCCTCATGTCGATCATGGAATATAGATCATACCGGAGAGATAAGGCAGACAGACCAATAACAATATCCCATTTATTGGCAGATCCGTTGCTTTATCTGGGAGAAAGTTCATTCCTCTCTTTTAGTACTTCCATTTCCTTTTCCGGGGCATGAATTTTGGCCTCTTGTTTTTTTATTATCTCCGCCTGACTCTCCGTGCCGGCATTTTCTCCGGCCTTTTCGTTGAGTATCAGCTCGATTTTCCTTTCCAGGGCATCTATTCTTGCACGGTCTTCTGCGTTTCTGCGCATTAATTCCTCGATGGTTTCCTGTTGCCGCTCTATCATCTCCTGCTGCTCCTGCATGCCTTTTACCAGTGGCACCACAAACTCCGCATAGCGCAAGGTGTACAAGTCTTCTCCCTCCTGATTTTCATTGCCCGGAGGGGT
Organism: Chitinophagales bacterium; assembly: GCA_026981615.1. GTDB lineage: Bacteria > Bacteroidota > Bacteroidia > Chitinophagales > S012-47 > S012-47. Next base: position 303 of record JALSIH010000108.1, on the reverse strand, counting down.
AACTCCACTGAATTCATAACCATTTTCCCGGGCAGCTTTGTAAACTTCCTGTGCAATGAAACCACTGAATTTTATTTTTTCAATTTCATACTTTCCTTTCCATTCGTTTGTGTCAACAGTGCCATAAAGCAATTCTTGTTGTTTGTCGATATCTATATAATAGGTTACAGGACGTAGTTTTGTTATGAAATCCAGGCCAATCACATCTTCGGTTATATTGTTTTTTATTCTCTCATCCGAATAGATGCTCCAGGCCACCTGTCCTCCTATCCAGCTTACAGAAGCATTGCCTATATGCACACG
>JALSIH010000107.1 GCA_026981615.1 Chitinophagales bacterium | reverse complement strand
GGTGTCTTCGGGTCAACCATGATGAGGCCGTACATGCCATGGGATACATGCATGCCTACCGGTGAAGTAGCGCAGTAGTACATGTAAAGGCCCGAATGCAAAGCGGTAAATTTGAAGACCGACTCGTGGCCCGGAGCGGTAACGGAAGAAGTAGCTCCACCGCCCGGCCCCGTTACGGCATGCAAGTCAATATTGTGCGGCATCTTATTGGCCGGGTTGTTTTTCAGGTGAAATTCTACCAGGTCGCCTTCGCGAACACGGATAAACTGACCGGGAACCGTTCCGCCAAAGGTCCAGAACTGAAATTGAACATCCCCATTCAGCGACATTTCGGTTTCCTGTGTTTCCATTTGCACGATCACTTTGCTGGCATGTTTCCGTGTGATGGCGGGGGGTACAGCCGGGGGCTGGGTCAATACGGCCTCTTCTTCTCCTTCCACCATCGGTATATTCTTTTTGCTGAGCGGCCGGGCATCATTTCGCTCGTTTCCTTTTTGTGTTTTCGTGCAGGACGCCAAGCCCAGCGCAAAAACCAGGATTAACAGGGTTAAATTTTTAAGTCTCATTCTTTTGTGATTTAAATAGAGAAAAATAATTCGAAAATTAATCGAATGCGAAATAAGAAATCATTGAGCATCCGATTAATGATAAAAATCAATGTCACAAAATTAGGGCTTTATTAAGAATAAAGCTATTTGGGGGTTCTATCGCTCAAGCAGGGGTGCTTTTCGTCTGAAGTAGTTGTAAATCACCGGTTTTACCTCCAGTGCTGCATCCATCACCATTTGAAAATCGCTGGGGAAGGGAAGCGGACGATTGACCAGTTTTTTTCTGCTTTCGTCACTAAGGGCTTCTATGTTGCCCTCAGCGCGGTAAGATAAATGTTCGAAAACGAAGTTGACATTCAGCGGCTGGCTGTCGAGCAGTTGATTGCTGCGCAGGTCGCGCAGCTCGATTTTTCCTTTGAATGTGGCGGCTTTGAATTGATACGCTTCAATTACCTTGCATTGTATCTCCTTGTATATCGGTACTTTGATTTTATTGCCGAGGCTGTCACTAAGGTAATTTCCGCGCTCATCTTTGGCATAGGTAAAACCGTCTTCTGTTTCTTTCTTTTCTATCCACTCTTTCTCTTTAACCTGCTCGGGGCCAACGTCTACTATATCTATAATGACAGCTACTTCATGATCCGGCTCCACATTGTGTTTCTCTATCTCCGGTAGTATGGTGAACCACGCTCTGTTGATGCGGGCATAATCGAGTGTGTAGAGCTCCTCGACAAACTCTGCCGGAACCAGATTGGCCGAGCGGTTGGTGACCAGATACAGGACATAGTTCATCCCCTTATTGCGGGCTTCATTCATGTATTTCTCCACATCGCGGTAGCCGGGAAAAATCCGTTTGACTTCCGCAAACTTCTCAAAGGCTGTGCGGGCCTCATATTTATCTCCGTTTTTCAGCTGACGGAGAGCCGACTCATATAAAAATCCGGCCGCTTCCTTTTTCCAGCGGATGAGTTCGTCATCTACGTTGATCAGCCTGAAGGGAACTTCTTTGCCATCAATATAAAGGGGCAAAAGAGGTTTTATCTTTTCTTGACGATCTTTAATATACTCGTAGATATGAAAGACTTCAACGGAGTTCCCGGCAAGTCCTTCCTTCTTTAAGAATTCAATCCTGTCCAGGTCTCTTTCCTGCACTTTGTCAAATGCTTCTTTCAGGTACTTGATTTGTTTCTCATTGGCCCTGTTCTTTTGCAGCTTGTTAATACTTCGGGCAATGGCCTGATCGTAGTTTCCGCTCAGGATCAGCCTCGAAGTGCTGCTGCAGCCCCAGGTAAGGAACAGGAAAGAAAAGACGATATAGGGTATCATTTTGTATTTCATAACATTTCGGATTGATCCATCAATCGATGATTGCATCAATTGTGCCAATAAAGATTCCTCCTTCCGGGAAGGGGCAAAGATGTCAAAACAAAAGTGGTATTAAAAGTAAAATAAAATTGTAATTTGCAGCGAAATGCCCCAGTCACCTATAATAAAGGCTTTATTATCGGAAATTGTTAGCGGTATTGTTACCGAAATATATTTTCCATGCTAAATTTGCCGCGGTTTATTAATTGAAAACCTTTCAACTGATGCACAGGAAATTCAACAAGTGGCCTTTCTTCCTCCTTACTTTGATTTCACTTTTATTAACGATTGGCGCAAGTGCTCAGCCGGATGGCCGGCAGGTGTTTAAAAGCAACTGTGCAACCTGTCATATGATGGACAGGCCCTTGACCGGCCCTGCCCTTGACGGTGCCTTCGAAAGGGTCAAATCTTTTCACGGATTTGACGATGAGCAAACCGTGCAATGGCTTGAAAAGTGGATTCGAAACTCCCAAGCTATGATTCAGGATGGCGATGAATATGCCGTGCAAATCTTCAACGAGTGGAACAAAGTGCCGATGAACAGCTTCGTATCACTGCCCGAGGAAGATATCCTGGCCGTGATCGACTATATACAAAACTGGAACAACCCGGAAAAGTATCCTGTCAAGACCGCACAGGCGGCCGCTGCCCCTGCCGCAGAGGCCGGAGGCACAAGCGCTGGCGCATCCGGAGGCGTATCAACCAATTTGTTGCTTATCATTCTGCTCGTGTCACTTCTGGTAATCAGCTTGATCCTGGCAAGGGTTACGAAGGTCCTGGGCAAGGTTTCAAGAGAGATGGAGGGAGAAGAGTTGCCTGCCGAACGCCCGTTTTATACTAGCAAAAAGTTTGTCATTCTCGTCTCGGTGGTGCTTGTCTCTTTCATTGGCTTTCAGGCCGTGAAAGGAGCGGTAAGCCTGGGAAAACAGCAGAATTATGCCCCGGATCAACCGATCAAATATTCGCATAAGCTGCACGCGGGGGTGCTCAAAATTGATTGTAAATATTGCCATTACAACAGTTTCAGAGGGAAAACCGCATCGATTCCTTCCGTCAATGTGTGCATGAACTGCCATAAATATGTTAACAAAGGGCCCGATGCAGCCTTCAAAGCCCAATATCAACTGGACGGCCCTGCAAATGATACCGTAGAGATTGCCAAGATTTATGCGGCAGCCGGATGGGACCCCAAAAAGCAGGAATATCACAAAGACAAACAAAAACCGGTCGAATGGGTGCGCATCCACAACTTGCCTGACCATGTGTATTTCAATCACGCACAGCACGTGACAGCCGGGAAAATAGAATGTCAGACCTGCCATGGTCCGGTAGAAGAGTATGAAGTGATGAAGCAGTTCGCTCCCCTCACCATGGGATGGTGCATCACCTGTCACCGCGAGACAAAGGTCGACTTCAACAACAACGGTTATTACGACAAATACTTTGAAAAATACCACGAGGCCCTCGACAAAGGGGAAATTAATGGTGTGACCGTTGAAATGATCGGTGGCACGGAATGTCAGAAATGCCATTATTGATCAGCCGTAGATTTAAAACGAATTAAACAGCCTAACTGAATGGATACAAATAAGTATTGGCAGAGTCTGGAGGAGCTTAAAAGCGATCCGGAATTTGAGAGAAAAAAGTATGATGAATTTCCCGAGAAGCTTCCATTGGCTTCGCTGATGGACGATCAGAACGGCAAGTCGCCTACCAGTCGCAGGGATTTTCTGAAATATGTGGGTTTTAGCATTACAGCGGCCACGCTGGCGGCAAGCTGCGAGATGCCCGTGCGAAAGGCCATACCTTATGTTTTCGCTCCCGAACAAATCAAGCCGGGAACTGCGGTATATTATGCCTCGACCTTCTATGACGGCAGCGATTATGCCAGCATCCTGATAAAGACACGGGACGGAAGACCTATTAAGATTGAAGGCAACGAACGCTCATCGATCAACAAGGGCGGAACCATTGCGCGGGTGCAGGGCTCGGTTTTAGACCTTTACAACAACAACCGGAAGCAGGGCCCGGCCATCAAGGTCGATCCTGCCGGACCCGGGAAGCCGGTCAGCTGGCTTGATATGGACAAAAAGCTTTTGCCCCAATTTGGATTTCTGAGCGGCAAGGGCAAAGAAATAACCATACTCACAAGTACCATAATCAGCCCGTCCACAAAAAAATTAATCGAAGATTTCAAGGCCAAATATCCGACCGTGAAGCATGTGCAGTATGATCCGGTTTCGTACTCGGCCCTGCTCGATGCCAATAAGGCTTCCTTCGGAAAGCGAAGTATTCCTGAGTATCATTTCGACAAGGCAACGCACATCGTGAGTTTTGCCGCTGATTTCCTGGGTACATGGCTTGCACCGGGTGAGTTTGCTCCGGATTATGCCGTGAACAGAAAACCGGAAAACGGCAAAATGTCAAGGCATATTCAGTTTGAATCAACCCTTTCGCTTACGGGAAGCAATGCCGATCTGCGGGTGGCCCTTAAGCCTTCCGACCTGAAACTTGCCCTGCTTCGTCTTTACAACGAACTGGCTTCAAAAAGCGGGGCTCCGCTTATCAGTGCCGTGCCCAAAACCCCGGCTGACGACAAGATCAAAAAGACGGCCGATGAACTTTGGAAAAACCGGGGCAACTCAATAGTCATTTGTGGCATTAACAACAGGAACGAACAAGAGATTGTCAACGGGATCAACGAGATGCTGGGCAACTACGGGAAAACGATCAGTTTTGCCTCGGCCTGCAACTATAAGCAAGGCAGCGACAAGGAACTTGCCGCACTCATCACCAGGATGAAAAACAAAAAAGTGGGCGGTATTCTTATTCACAACTGCAACCCGCTCTTTGACAACAGCATGGCAGCCGAATTTGGCAAGGCCGTCAAAAACGTGAATATGCGCATTTCCTTTGCAAATGCCCACAACGAGACGGATGCCATTGCGCAGTATTTCTGCCCCACACACCACTACCTGGAGGCATGGAGCGATGCCGAGCCGAAAAAAGGATATTTCTCGCTGGGGCAACCGGGCATTCGCAACATATTCGACACGCGCCAGTTTGAAGACAGCCTCCTCACCTGGATGCAGGACGGGCTGAATCCGGCCGACTACGACACGCAGGACGAAACAGAGAATGCCGCTTTGCCGGCATCAGCCAAAAGCGAGAAAAAGCCCAAAGCATATCGCAGCAAGTTTTACGAGTACATACAGGCTTACTGGAAAGAAAATATCTTCCCGCTACAGAGCAAATTCGGCAGCTTCCAGGCATTCTGGGACAAAGCCCTGCATGACGGGGTGTTCGAAATGCCGGCCACGGAGGAGGACCCGGTCTACTCGGGAGATGTGATTTCAGCGGCCACCGGCATTAAGTCGACCGTGGGTATGCGGGGTGATATGGAATTGACACTTTATGAGAAAGTAGGCATAGGCAACGGCCAGTATGCCGACAACCCGTGGCTGCAGGAACTGCCCGATCCCATTACAAAAGCCACTTGGGATAATTACGTATTGATGTCGGTTTCGGATGCCGAAAAGTTCGGTCTTTCGGCCAATGATCAGGGCCGGGTCTTTGAGGTTGAAGCCAACGGATACAAAGTGAAGCTGCCTGTGGTGGTGCAGCCGGGGCAGGCCGCGGGCACCTTATCCATAGCGCTCGGCTACGGCAGAACCGTGAGCGGGAAAGCAGGCATGCACGTGGGCAAAAATGCCTATCCCTTCCAGAGCTTTAAAAACGGAAGCTTTCAAAATATTATGCATAAAGCCGTGCTCAGTGATACGGGAACACATTATAAAGTGGCCCGCACACAAATGCACCATGTAATCAACTCCGAAGGAAAGCTCAACCAAAGAACCATCATTTTTGAGGGAATCCTTCCGGAACTGGAGCACTTGACCGGGCACATCAAAGAAAAGAGAGAAGAATTTAAAAAGATCAATGAAGCCACCCTGTATCCCGGCTTTGATGAAGTCTACAGCCGGGGGCATCATTGGGAAATGTCTATTGACCTCAATGCCTGTATCGGCTGCGGAGCCTGTGCCATCGCCTGCCATGCCGAGAACAACGTGCCGGTAGTGGGCAAGACGGAAGTCTCGAGGGCCCATGAGATGCACTGGATGCGTATAGATCGATATTATACGGGCGAGGACATGGAAAATCCGGACATCGTATTCCAACCCATGCTTTGCCAACATTGTGACAATGCGCCCTGCGAAAACGTATGCCCCGTCAATGCGACCAACCACAGCTCGGAAGGATTGAATCAGATGGCTTACAACCGCTGTGTGGGCACGCGATATTGTGCAAACAACTGCCCGTACAAGGTGAGAAGATTTAACTGGTACGATCTCTTGGGAGCCGACAGCATTGCCGGAAATGAGAAGCCCATCATGGATGGTGGCGTTTATGGCGTAGATAATTTCGGTAGCGGAGATATCATGGTCAACGAGCTGACCCGCATGGTGCTGAATCCGGATGTAACGGTGAGATCAAGGGGTGTGATGGAGAAATGCAGTTTCTGCATACAGCGGATACAGGAAGGCAAACTGGCAGCCAAGAAAGAAGGGAGGGAGCTTAGAGACGGAGATGTGAAGAGCGCCTGCATGCAGGCTTGCCCCACCCATGCCATTACATTTGGCGATGGCAATGACCCTGATAGTAAGGTAGCCCGCTCGTTAAAGGAAAGCGATCGGACCTACTATGTAATCGAAGAAATAAATACCAGGCCCTCTGTAGGATACAAGGCTAAAGTGCGCAATCGAAGTGCGGAGGAGGATATGGAACGCAAGAAACATGTGCGCAGCGAAGCAGATAATCACGAAGAGGAAGCACATTCATAATTTTAATTAAACAAAGAGCAATATGTTCGTATCGCCATTAAGAGAACCTCTTATAAACGGGAGCAAGGATTACCATCAAATAACGGATGATATAGCAAGAGCTACCGAAGGACGGCCTACGCTGCCCTGGTTGCTGGGTTTGGGGCTTTCGTCTACCATCATGCTGCTGGGATTCCTGATGATCGGTCTTACGATTTGGTATGGAATAGGAACCTGGAACCTCAACCGGACCATCGGATGGGGCTGGGATATTACCAACTTTGTGTGGTGGATCGGGATTGGACATGCCGGCACTTTGATTTCAGCTATTTTGCTGCTGTTTCGACAGAAATGGAGAACAGGTGTCAACCGTGCGGCAGAGGCCATGACCATCTTTGCCGTGGCATGTGCCGGGCTCTATCCGCTCATACATATGGGTCGCATCTGGTTGATGTTCTACATCATGCCCTATCCCAATACACGCGGGGTATGGCCCAACTTCGATTCACCGCTCCTCTGGGATGTATTTGCCATCTCTACTTACCTGACGGTTTCGCTTTTGTTTTGGTATATCGGTCTCGTGCCTGATTTTGCTACCCTTCGCGACCGTTCGAAAGCAAAAATCCGGAAAGCCATCTACGGCACCCTGAGTTTTGGCTGGAAAGGTTCTTCCAAACAATGGCAACGATTTGAAGCCATTTCTCTGGTTTTGGCCGGTTTGGCTACTCCGCTGGTACTTTCGGTGCACAGTATTGTATCCTTCGACTTTGCCACTTCCGTTATTCCGGGATGGCACACCACCATTTTCCCGCCCTATTTCGTTTCCGGAGCCATCTTTTCAGGTTTTGCGATGGTGTTGACACTTATGATCATTACCCGAAAGGTGCTTCATCTGGAAGATTATATTACAAAGGCCCACATTGAATCGATGAACAAGATAATTATCCTTACGGGGTCAATCGTTGGAGTGGCCTATATTACCGAGCTTTTTATGGCCTGGTATTCGGGCAATATTTACGAACAATATGCCTTTATGAACCGCGCCATGGGCCCCTATGCCTGGGCTTACTGGATCATGATGACGGCCAACGTGGTATCTCCCCAGTTGCTTTGGTTTAAGAAGCTTCGCAGAAGTTTTTACTTCACTTTCTTCCTGTCCATCGTCATCAATATCGGCATGTGGTTTGAGCGATTTGTGATTATCGTAACTTCCCTGCACCGCGATTTCCTGCCTTCAAGCTGGAGCTATTACGTGCCTACCCTGGCAGAGGTGGGCATCTATGTGGGCACACTCGGCTTGTTCTTCACCCTCTTCCTGCTCTTTGCCCGTACCTTCCCGGTTATTGCAATTGCCGAGGTAAAAAGCATTCTGAAGACAGCCGGAAATCAGGTAATTGAAAAGATGCACAAACAGGAAATGGAATCGGAAAACCCGGCAACCGTAGAATAAAAAAAGACAACAATGGCTAAAAAGAAAGTTCTGTACGGAGTATTTAATGATGACCACGTATTGCTGGATGCGGTAAGAAACATCCGCGCCCAGGGTGTGCGCATTCAGGAAGTGTTTACGCCTTTTCCCATTCATGGCATTGATGAAGCAATGGAGCACCGTCCCACCGGGCTGCATACGGCCGGTTTTGTCTTTGGCCTGGTAGGTGTTTCGCTGATGTTTCTCTACATGACCTGGATCAATACCGTCAACTATCCCCTTATCTTCGGTGGCAAACCCTTCTTTTCATTTCCGGCTTTCATCCCGATTCTTTTTGAAGTGACGGTATTGTCGGCAGCCGTAGGAATGGTGGTGGTGTACTTTGTTCTTAACGGGCTCTCTCCCATACGTCAGAAGCCTGTGATTGACCCGAGATCATCGGATGATAAGTTCATTATTGCCTTCAGTGCCGATGAATTGAGCGAAGAGGAAAAGCATGAAATCAGCAATATGCTGCATGAAAACGGAGCCACAGAAATCAACGAAAAAGTATTGTAAATCAGAAAAGCTTGTCAGCATGCTAAAATTGATAAAAACAGGGTTACTTCTCTTGATGATCGGGTGGCTGGCCTCCTGTGCCCAGGATCCGAAGCATCCCGGATATATTTATACCCCGGACATGACCTATTCACAGGCGTATGAGACCTATGCGCCCAATCCTTATGGCGAATATGGGAGCAATGCCATGCAACCACCGGCCAATACGATCCCGCGCGGCTTTAGCCCCTTTCATTACGAAAACAATATTTCAGACTATGCACGGGCCGGAGAAGAGCTGGTGAATCCGCTGGAAGCTACCAGGGAGAATGTCGAGGAGGGAAAGAATTTCTATGAAATTTTTTGTGCCATTTGCCATGGAAGCGATTTGGACGGAAACGGCCCAATCGTTAGTCTCGAGAAATTCCCTCCTCCTCCGTCCTTTTTTAATGATTACATGATGAATTTGCCGGATGGTAAGAAATTCTTCTCGATGCACTACGGCAAAGGGCTGATGGGGTCTTATGCCTCGCAGTTGACGCAGGAAGAAAGGTGGAAGGTGATACTTTACATCAACAGCATGCAGGCAGAAAAGAAATAATAACCGGTGTGTAAGCACCACATGAATAACAAACAGAAAGAAAATCTTTCAGGATGAATCAAACAAACGAAGACCGCTTTATCATCACATCCGGAGAACGCAAGTTTTCATATGCTATGATCGGAGTGGGGGTCCTTTCCCTGCTTATCGGTGTCATACTTGCTTTCACCGGAGGACATATTTGGGCCGGGAAAGTATGGATTGCGCTTCTGGCCAACAGCTTGTTTTTTCTGGGACTTGCGCTCACAGGGATGTTTTTTATTACTTCCCACCAATTGGCACTTGGTGGCTGGTATGTCGTTTTCAGAAGGGTGCCCGAAGCCATGAGTCAGTATCTGCCTGTGGCCGGCCTCCTGATGCTGCCGATTATTATCGGTATGTGGACGCACAGCCACCATCTTTATCATTGGGCCGACCCCGAAGCAGTGGCTCATGATGCATTGATCAGGGGGAAAACGGGCTTTCTCAATCCGTCTTTCTTTACATTGCGCTATGTCATATACTTCGGACTCTGGATACTCTTGGCCTTATTGTGGCGCAAAGCATCGCTTAAAGAAGACATGGAAGGCGGGGTGAAGTACTATAAAAAAAGAATGAAATACAGCGCCATCTTTACGGTTGTTTTTGCAGTGACCAGCTCCACGATGGCCTGGGATTATTTGATGTCTATCGATACGCACTGGTACAGCACACTTTACGGATGGTATGTCTTCATGAGTTTTCTGGTGGCCGGCATTGCTGCCATGATTTTGATTATTACTTACCTGAAGTCCAGATCGTACCTCCCCGCAGTGAACTCAGAACACCTTCATGACCTTGGCAAATATCTTTTCGGATTCAGTGTGTTCTGGACTTACCTCTGGTTCTCGCAATACATGCTTATCTGGTATGGAAACATCGGGGAAGAAACGATCTATTTCAAGAGTCGCATGGAGCACTATCCGTTTCTCTTTTATTTCATGATCGTGATTAACTTTGTTGTACCCTTCTTCGCACTGATGACAAGAGATGCCAAACGGAAGATTCCTTCGCTTGTAATCATATCGGTATTGCTCCTCTTCGGCCACTGGCTTGATTTCTATCTGATGATTGCTCCGGGGGCTTCGGCCAATGAGGTACATTTCGGATTCTTTGAACTGGGACTGACAGCGGGTTATTTCGGACTCTTTCTGCTCGTAGTATTCCGCGCCCTTGCACAGGCAAGGCTCTCGCCCGTCAAAGACCCCTTTTATAAAGAAAGTTTGGAACATCATACTTAAAAAATAAGTCACAATCATATAATCAATGACAGCATTACTAATTATCCTGGTTATTGTCCTTGTTCTGGTGGTCCTCTTGCAGATCGCACTGACGAGTGATTTTATCAATTTCATCAAAGGCGATGATGATGAGGAAGGCCGAAGCAAATTTCAGGGAAGCATGCTTATGGTTTTTCTGGTCATCGGATTTATAACCCTGATCTGGTCGATATTTTACTTTAAAGGTCGATTTCTCCCCGAGCCGGCATCCGAGCACGGGCACCTCATAGATATGAATTTCAACCTGGCATTGTTCTTTACCGGGATTGTTTTTGTGGTTACTCAGATATTGCTTTTTTACTTTGCCTACAAATACCGGTACCGGAAGGGCCGGAAAGCATTTTATTTTCCGGAAAACAATAAACTCGAAGTGGCATGGACCATTGTGCCGGCCATCGTACTCACCTTCCTGATTGTAAAAGGATTGACCAGCTGGTATGCCATCACCTCGGATGCACCTGAGGATAAGATCGTTTTCGAGGCAACCGGAAAGCAGTTTGCCTGGGTATTGCGCTATCCGGGCGCAGATGGGGAATTGGGAGCCCTTGCCGGCCGCGATAAGGTATCACCCACCAATGAAGTGGGCATTGACTGGAATGATCCTTCTTCGAAAGACGATTTTCTGGCCAATGACATCGTATTGCCCGTGGGCAAGCCCGTGGAGGTAAAGATCGAAGCCATGGATGTCATTCACAGTTTCTTTTTGCCACATTTCAGAGTTAAAATGGATGCCGTACCGGGCATTACCACACGCTTTTGGTTCGTGCCTACCATTACCACTGCGGAGATGCGCGAGAAGCTGGGCGATCCGGGCTTCAACTTTGAACTGGCATGTGCTGAGCTCTGCGGCCGGGGCCACTCTTCGATGCGCAAAGTGGTGACCATTGTGACACCCGAAGAGTATCAGAAGTGGGTAGAGGCACAAACGCCCTATTCGCAGCTTGTCGGAGCCTATGAACAGAAAACTTCCCGGCAAACAGCCGAAAATGCAAATGTCGGTACTGCGCTCAACGCTGAAATTAATTAATACAAATTAATACAAATATTCCCGATATATGAGTGATGTAAATACAACTATGGAGCACACACATGCAGAGGCTCATGATCATGCCCACGAGGCGCATCATGAAAACTTTTTTACAAAGTACCTCTTCACCATGGACCATAAAATGATTGCCAAGCAGTTCCTGATCACGGGAATCTTCTGGGCCATCATCGGGGCATTCTTTTCTGTCGTTTTTCGTCTGCAACTGGGCTTTCCGGATGCCGACCTAAGCTGGCTGGCACCGGTGATGGGCCGCTGGCTAACGCCCGATGGCGCCCTCGACCCGAACTTCTACAATGCATTGATCACCATGCACGGCACCCTGCTGGTTTTCTTCGTGCTCACTGCCGGTCTCAGCGGTACATTTGCTAATTTCCTAATACCGCTTCAGATCGGTGCAAGGGATATGGCTTCCCCTATGATGAATATGCTCTCCTACTGGTTCTTTTTTCTGGCTTCCGTGATCATGTTTGTATCTCTTTTTATCCCGGACGGCCCGGCACAGGGCGGATGGACGGCCTATCCCCCATTGAGTTACTTGCTCGGTCATGGTATGACCCTCTGGCTCCTGAGCCTTACCTTCTTTGTAGCCAGTACCGTGCTGGGAGGCTTGAACTATATTACGACCATTCTGAATATGCGAACCAAAGGGATGAGCATGTTTAAAATGCCGCTCACTATCTGGGCCTTGTTCTTTACCGCTGTCATCGGTCTGCTCTCTTTCCCGGTGCTGGTGGCAGGCTTTATTCTCCTGATCTTTGACCGTTCGCTCGGAACGAGTTTTTACTTGTCGGATTTGGTAGTAAACGGACAGTTCCTTGACAAAGGAACGGGCTCTCCCATCCTCTACGAGCACCTTTTCTGGTTTCTTGGCCACCCGGAGGTATACATCGTAATCCTCCCTGCCATGGGCATCGTTTCCGAAGTGTTAAGTGTGAATTCAAAAAAGCCTGTCTTCGGTTACCGGGCCATGGTATTCTCCATTTTGGCCATTACTATTTTGTCTTTCTTGGTTTGGGCGCATCACATGTTCGTATCCGGCATGAATCCCTTCGTGGGCTCCATCTTTGTGCTCTTCACCCTTCTGATTGCAGTGCCGTCAGCCATTAAGGTCTTCAACTGGATCGCCACCATTTGGAGAGGAAATATCCGGCTGAATCCCCAAACGATGTATGCCATCGGATTTGTCTCCATGTTTATCTCCGGAGGATTGACCGGTATTTTCCTGGGAAATTCCACCATTGATATTCAACTGCATGATACCTACTTTATCGTTGCTCACTTTCATATTGTCATGGGAGTCGCTGCTTTCTTCGGTATGTTTGCAGGCATACACCATTGGTTTCCTAAAATGTTTGGCCGCTATATGAACCGCTCCATGGCCTATATGCACTTTTGGGTTACTCTGATCGGAGCGTATTTAATATTCTGGCCCATGCACTATATGGGTATGGCAGGTGTTCCCAGGCGCTATTACACTTTTGATGCTTTTGATGCCTTTAGCCAATTTGCAGGTATGAATGTCTTTATTACTGTTGTGGTTATGATTGTCTTTGCATTTCAAATTCTATGGGTAGCCAACTTCTTTTACAGCATTTTCAAAGGGCGAAAAGTAAAAGAAAGCAATCCCTGGGGAGCCACTACCCTCGAATGGACCACACCGGTCAACCCGGGTCATGGCAACTGGCCGGGCGAGATCCCGGAAGTGTATCGCTGGCCCTATGATTACAATAAAAACGGCCATGAGTTTATTCCGCAGACGGTGCCCATGGAAGAAGGCGAGCTGGAACATGAGGAAACTCCCGCACCTGAAAAAGTAAGCTAAGAAATATGCCATTAAGCAGAACTGAAAATCATAGCTCCACCCGTTCCCTGCTTCGTGCGAAGATCCGGGATTACAGCCTGCTCTTCAAGCTGAGACTGTCGCTGACGGTGGTCTTTTCTGCGGCTATATCCTATATTCTTGCGGCAGACCTTCATTTTTCCGTCCCGGGATTGATTCTGATTATCCTTGGAGGCTTTTTGATTACGGCTGCTGCCAATGCTTTCAATGAGATTATCGAGAAAGATTATGATAAGCTTATGTTACGTACGCAGGAGAGGCCGCTCCCGGCCAATCGCATGAGTACGGTCGAAGCCGTCCTGGCGGCCGGGCTGCTTGGTGTAGCCGGGATACTGATATTGGCGCTTTATTTCAATTACCTGGCAGCCGTTTTGGGGGCTGTGTCGCTCTTTTCGTATGCATTTATATATACCCCCTTGAAACGATATACCAATCTCTCGGTATTGGTAGGGGCCATCCCGGGCGCGCTGCCCATTGTCATCGGTTGGGTGGCTTTTACGGGAAAAGTGACTCCCGAGCTTTATACCCTTTTTGCCATTCAGGTGATGTGGCAGTTTCCCCATTTTTGGTCTATCGCCTGGTTATCGCATGAGGATTACAGCAATGCAGGATTTTATATGTTGCCTTCATACGAGGGCAAGGGGCGCAGCAGTGCGGCACAAATTTTCTTGTTTTCGGCATTGCTTCTTCCGGTGAGTCTGGCACCTGTCAGCATCGGATACTTTAGCTGGGTCTATGGGAGTGTGGCCGTTTTGCTGGGAGCGATGATGATTCATCAGGCTTTTAAACTATACCGCTCCTGTGAGACAAAGGATGCACGCAAACTCATGTTTGCCTCTCTTTTGTATCTGCCGGTTTTATTGCTGAGTATGGTCGCAGATAAATTAATATGATATGAGTGAACTCAGTCTTAATATGCAAAGTCACGAAGAAAAGCAATTGTTTGCCAGGAGCTTTGCTCTTTGGATAGCTCTGGGGGCCATACTGATGATGTTTGCCGGATTGACAAGTGCGTACATCGTGAAAAAGGCGGACTCCGGCACCTGGACCAATTTTACCATTCCCGGTATTTTTTATATCAGTACCCTGGTCATCATTTTGAGCAGTGTGACCATGTTTGGAGCCCAACGGGCTTTCCGAAAGGGATGGATGGCCGGATACCGAAATCTCCTCCTCGCCACATTGGCGCTCGGGGCTCTGTTCCTGGCTTTGCAGATCGAAGGCTGGATGCAGCTGAAGGCACAGGGAATTGATATGGTGGAGGAAATATCCGGAGCGTTTTTTTACGTGATCTCAGGTGCGCATGCGGCTCACATCCTCGGGGGCATAGTGATTTTATTGATCATGATTTTAAAAATTAGCCGAAGGATAAAGAAACAGAATACCGAAGCATACCTGACATCCGCCCGGAAGTTGAACGTTACGCTGATGGCATCTTACTGGCATTTTATCGGATTCCTTTGGGTTTACATATTTTTATTTTTGCTTTACAATCACAATTAATCGTAGCCAATGACAACAGCAACAAATACGGTACAGGCAAACAGCGAATCGAATGTATGGGAAGGAGGGCAGGCTCCTTTTGGGGTGAAGTACGGAAAGCTGATGATGTGGTACTTCCTCTTGTCGGATGCATTTACATTTGCCGCCTTTCTGATAAGTTACGGAGCCATCCGTTATACGGTGGGCCAGGATATTTGGCCCGAGCCAAATAAGGTGTTTGAGGCATTCCCTTTGCTCGGGCACGGATATCCCCTCCTTTTTGTGAGTTTGATGACTTTTATCCTCATTCTCAGTTCCGTATTTATGGTGCGGGCCGTACAGGAAGGACATCAGATGAACAAAAAGGGCGTCATCTTATGGCTGGGATTTACCATCATCGGAGGAATTGCCTTCTTAAGTTGCCAGGCTTGGGAGTGGGCCCACCTTATTCACAACGGCATGACCATGACCAGCCCCATTACCTATGAGATCGGTGGGCACGGAAGCGGTGCCGTCTTTGTCGGCCCGCTGGCTTTTGGCCAACTCTTTTTTACCATCACCGGGTTTCACGGATTTCACGTGACCACAGGCGTGGTCATCAATATCATTGTATTTCTGAATGTGGTCTTCGGTACCTATGAAAAGAAGAAGAACTACGATATGGTGGAGAAAGTCGGGCTGTACTGGCACTTTGTGGATCTCGTATGGGTCTTTGTTTTCCTTGGATTCTATTTACTCTAATTCTGAAAAACTGCTGAAATGATTTTATCGGATCAGGAATATCAAATGCATAAAGCGGCCGTGTGGCGCGCTACCATCATTCTTTCTGTGGTGACTACGGTCGAGGTGGGCATTGCCCTTCTTTACGATACCTTTTTTCATGATTCCGGCTTTCGCATGGCCCTGGCAATATTCATGATTCTGGCTACCCTGGTCAAAGCTTACTATATCGTGGCCGTGTTTATGCACCTCAAATATGAACGAAAGGCCATGGCCATCACCATATTGATGCCGCTCATGTTTTTAGTCTGGCTGCTCATCGCCCTTCTCATGGAGGGGGTGTCGTGGCACCAGATGCTTGGTTATTTTCACGGTTAATTATGAAATCCGGAAACTACCGGGTAGTCATTGCCATCATTCTATTGATTGTATTGCTGCCCACCGCCTCCTACTTCTTTCTTCGCTCCGGAGTCAAAGCCCGGGATTTCAGAAGGGTGAAGCCTTTTACCTACGAAAGCAAAGACGGAGATACCGTACATGCGGTCTTTACAGATCAGCGGGGCGACAGTCTGAGAGACGAAGATTTCGCGAATCAGGTCATTCTTGCCTCTTTCCTTTATTATCATTGCGATCGCTTTACCTATTGCGATTCGATTCCCTTTTATTTCAGCCGCATTCAGGACTCTATGAAAGGTGCCGCGGATTTTCAAATGCTTACGTACACCATTGACCCGGACCGGGACAGCCTGCCCATACTGAAAGATTGGGCAAACACCTGGAATGCAAACCCGGATATTTGGCACTTTGTCCGGGGCGATCGATATACCACGCATCAGATCATTCTGGGCGAATATTTCGGAAAGATAAAGTATGCCGAAGGCGATCTGAAATACATGAAACCGGATGAAAAAGTAGTGTTGATCGGCAGCGATGGCCTTATTTTGGGTTATTATGCCCTGTACAATGAAAAGGATATGACGGATTTGCTGAAGGCAATGCGCCAGTCATTGGGTTCAGGTGAGAACCATTAAGAAAAAACAACCATGAAAGACCGGAAGGAAGTCAATGAAAAGCTAAAAGGACTGACCATTGCCATTGTGGCTTTGTCTGTGCTGATACCCCTTGTGGTGGCCTTACTTTTGTTTACGCCCGGACTGAATGCCGACCCGGGTTTTGATATCCGGATTCTGCCGAAGTTTCACGCCATCCTCAACAGCATCACCGCGGTCTTGCTTCTCATGGGGCTCTATTTTATTCGAAACGGCAAAAGGGCGGCCCATAAGACCGTAATGCTCTTTGCACTGCTCTGCTCCGTGATCTTCCTGGTCTCTTATGTGACCTATCACAGCCTGGCCGACCCGACAACTTTCGGTGGGGAAGGCATATGGAAATCTGTTTACTATTTCATCCTGCTGACACATATCCTGCTGGCCGCCATCATCGTTCCTTTTGTGCTTTTTACATTTATGTATGCATTGAGCAACCGCTTTGCACGTCATCGAAAGCTTGCACGCATTACCTGGCCCCTGTGGTTCTATGTGGCCGTCACGGGAGTTTTGGTCTATCTGATGATTTCTCCTTATTATAGCTGAAGAATCAAACTAAAACGGAATAAAAAAAGTTATTGAAGCCGCTATGAAGACGTTCCGATCTTTCTTTTTAACGCTCCTGATGCTCTCTTTGCCCCTCTTGAGTCAGGCGCAGTGCGTGATGTGCAAGGCCGCTGCCGAGAGCTCTCTGGTGGACGGAAAATCGGGAATAGCCATCGGCATCAATGACGGCATCTTCTACCTCGCTGCCTTTCCGTATATCATCATCTTCACCCTTATCTATCTCTATATGAAACGACAGGAAAAGCTGAAGGCTGGTGAACCGGCTTAGGCATCGAAGTACTTGAACTTCTTTCTGAGTACTTCCTTGTCCTTGTTAAAGTATTTGCTTTCTTCCCTTATCCTTTGTATTTCTTTTGCTCTCCGTTCTTTTTCCGCTTCGCTCATGTGAAGAAAGGACCGGCATTCTTCGCCACAGCAACCTTCATATTTTTCGGCACATTCTTCACACTGGATAAAAAGGATATGGCAGGCTTCGTTGCGGCAGTTGCTGTGCTTGTCGGCTGCTTTGCCGCATTGATAACAGTGACCGATTACTTCATTGGAAATGTGCTCTCCCAGTCGATTGTCAAATACAAAATTGCTGCCGAG
>JALSIH010000106.1 GCA_026981615.1 Chitinophagales bacterium | reverse complement strand
GGCAATGCTGCCACCGGCATTGCTGCCGTTGATGGCCAGCACATCCAGCACCACGGCCGCCACGGCCAGCCACTTGAGCTTGACGGGCCCGATGAGCAGGAGGTGGATGCGATAGTCGGGAAGCAGAGTAGCCGTGGCCACCACAATGGCCATCACTCCGGCCGAGGCACCGAGGGCCTCCGAAAAAGGAAGAGACTGCCGGAAAGCCGGGAGGGTGTTGTATGCCAGGATATAGAGCACGGCCCCGGCCAGCGCACCCAGCACATAAATGGGCACGATCTTGCGATTGCCGAGATACTCGCGCAATATGCGGCCCATCCAATAGAGCCAGAGCATGTTGAAGAGAATATGAAAAAAGCCGGCATGGGCAAACATATGCGTGACCAGGGTCCAGGGTCTGCCGGCAAGCTTGCTCAAATCGGCCGGAAGGGTAAACTGCCGGGCCAGCCAGGCGGCCCAGTCGGGGCGACCCATGAAGAAGCCGAGAATCAGCCCGGCTACATTGATAAGAAGGAATACGGCAATATTGATAAAAATAAGCCGCGTGACGGCATCGCCTTTTTGGTATTCCCGCTTGATATCATCCCATATGGAGCTCTTGCTGTACATCAGTAAAAACGGTCTCTTCTTTTTTGCCAGATTTTAATCAATATAAAGCCGAACAACATACCGCCCACATGGGCAAAGTGGGCTACATTGTCGCCCGGCCGGTTGAGCACGCCCGAAAACAATTCGATCAGCCCGTATCCTATAACGAAATATTTGGCCTTGATCGGTATGGGCGGAAACAACAACATCAACCGTGTATTGGGGAATAACATTCCGAAACCGAGGAGCAATCCGAAGATGGCACCCGAGGCACCAACGACCGGAATATTCATGAGCAGATTGAGCTTGGCCATGGCCGGGTCAATAAAATTCTGACCGTTGCGAATGCTTTCGGCACCCTGCGCCATGACGATGCGTATGCTTTCGGGGCTCATCCCGTTCATCACCGACTCGATCTGCAGATAATTGACAAACTCATGCAAAAAGGCCGCACCGAGGGCCGTGACAAAATAGAAGATAAGAAAGCGTTTGGGGCCCCATACCTGCTCCAGCGGAGTGCCGAACATCCAGAGGGCAAACATGTTGAAGAAAATATGCATGATGCTGCCGTGCATGAACATGTGGGTGACCAGCTGGTAGGGCTGAAACTCCGGTGAGGCAAAATAATAAAGCCCCAGGAGGGAGTTGAGGTCCACCGGAGTGACCATGTTGGCAATAAATGCCAGGATATTGATGATGAGCAGGTTCTTGGTGACCTCCGGAATACGTTGCCGCGTTTCTAGCATGAATGTGGTACTTGAATTATTGACTCAATGTTAGCGTTTTTTTTCAAATTGCCGCTGCAGTTCGTCCAGGGAATATTTGATAAAAGTGCGGTTGCCGTTTGGAGCAGTTAAATAATCGCGGCAGGCAAAAAGTTCATCAATCAGGGCACGCATTTCTCCCCTGCCGAGTTTTCTGCCCCGCTTGATGGCCATCTGCCGGGCCATGGCACGTGCCAGCAGTTCCCGCTTGTTCAGCTTCAGCGACTCGCGGGCCGCCTTGTATTGCTCGAGCAGCCCTTCGATTACCTCTTTTTCGTTGATGCCCTCGATGTCGGCCGGCAGGCCGTGGATGACGAAATCGTTTTCGCCAAAATGCCGGAGTTCGAAGCCGAGGGCATTTACATCGTCCAGTATGTTCCGGAGCAGTACGGCATCCTGTGTGCTGAGGCGAATGGTGACCGGAAAGAGCTGCTTTTGCGTAAATCCTTTGTTCTTTTCCAGCGAATCGAGGAAGCGCTCGTAGAGAATGCGTTCGTGGGCCGCCTGCTGGTCGAGGAGGATGAGGCCGTCTTTGATGGTGGCCAGGATGTAGCTTGCGTGTATCTGCACGGGTACGATTTCTTCGGCTGCATCATTCTGTGCGGCACGGTCCCATCCGCTCGGCACGGTGATGGTTTCGTCATCCGGTGCGGGGCTGCTGTTTTCCGTGTCACCGCTTTCGAAGTATTCCTTCCACCTGGCATCCCGGTCCGTGGAGGGTTGGCGGCCCCCGGGATAGAAGGGATTGTACACTTCATCGCGCTGGCGCTTTTCGGGCGGGGGCTGCATCGACTGCATTTCCTGCATGGCTTCTATCCATTTGGCCGACTTTTCGATGCCTGCTTCGTTCTCAAAGTCCAGCGAGGGTGTGACGCTGTACTTCCCGAGGGCCCGTTTGACTGCCGACTGCAGGTAGGCATAGATGATGCGTTCATCCTGAAATTTGACCTCCTGCTTGGTGGGGTGCACATTGATGTCGATGCCGGCCGGGTCGAGTTGCAGAAAGACCACATAAAGCGGATAGGCTTTTTCGGGCAGCAGATCGTCAAAGGCCGAGCGGATGGCATGGTGGAGATAGGGGCTTTTGATGAAGCGCCTGTTGACAAAAAAGTACTGCTCGCCCCGGGTTTTGCGGGCAAATTCGGGTTTGCCGATGAAGCCGTTGATCCGCACCACATCGGTCGATTCGTCCACAGGCACCAGCCGCTCGTTGTACGAATTTCCGAAAAGCTTGATGATGCGCTTTCGCAGCGTGCCGGGGGGCAGATTGAAGAGCTCCATGCTGTTGTGAAAGAGCGAAAAGGACAATTGGGGAAACGCCAGCGCCACGCGCTGAAATTCGTCAATAATGTGGCGCATCTCCACATTATTTGATTTGAGAAACTGCCGCCTGGCAGGCGTGTTGAAGAAGAGATTGCGAATGGCAATGCTTGTGCCCGGCATCATCTGG
>JALSIH010000105.1 GCA_026981615.1 Chitinophagales bacterium | reverse complement strand
AAGAGTATCCGAAACGGGTGATCACAACACCAGGAGAGAAAGGCCTCCCGGCTCTTCAAAAACGGCCTTGCGTTTCATAAGCGGGGGCGATTATTTCTTCGGATCTGTTCTCATTTTATAAATCGTAAGCAACAATCCCAGCAGGCCGAGGCTGCCGAGAAGGATACCCAGGCCCATGAGGGGGCCCGTGAAAGGTGGATTTTTTAATAAAACGCGAAGAAAGACCCCGGCAAAAACGAAGAGAGAACCGGATATTAATGACAGGACGCTCCATTTAATGATACTCATGGCGATTGTATTTGATTGTGCGTGTCAAGATACATTAATTTTAGATATAGTGTAGCCACAATAATGTGAGAGACAGCGAGGGTGCCACGGTTTTACGCGGAGCAGCAGAAGCAGGACAAATAAAAAAGCCACCCCGAAGGAGATGGCTTTTTGATAAAATGTGATGATTGGCTATTTGACCTTGTCCACAATGGCTTTGAAAGCCTCGGGATGGTTCATGGCCAGGTCGGCCAGCACTTTCCGGTCGATTTCGATTTCATTGGCTTTCAGCTTGCCCATCAACTGGGAGTAGCTCATGCCTTCCATGCGTGCCGCGGCATTGATGCGTGCAATCCAAAGTTTGCGGAACTCACGCTTTTTGGTTCTGCGATCGCGATAGGCATATTGCAGGCCTTTTTCTACCGCATTTTTGGCTACGGTATATACATTTTTCCTTCTGCCGAAGTATCCTTTGGCCTGTTTTAATACTTTTTTACGTCTTGCTTTTGAAGCTACGAGGTTGCTTGCTCTTGGCATTTTCTTTCAGATTTATACGGTCAACAGCCTTTTCATTCTTTTTTCATCCGCCTTGGCGATGCTGTCCATCTTTACCAGGTTTTTCTTTCTTTTCTTGCTTTTTTTGGTCAGCAGGTGGCTATGGTAAGCATGGCCGCGCATCACTTTTCCTTTTTTGGTCACTCTGAAACGCTTTTTGGCGCTCGAGTTGGTCTTCATCTTAGGCATAACTGCTCATTTTTTTGGAGTGGCAAAGTTAAGTAAAAATTGAAAAGAAAAAGACTATTTTTTCTTCGAAGCCTTGGAGGTGAGAAACATGATCATTCTGCGGCCTTCGAGGGTGGGCATTTTTTCCACCTGGGCCACTTCTTTGAGGCGCTCAGCGAGTTTGAGCAATATCAGCTCGCCCCGTTCTTTAAACATGATATTCCTGCCGCGAAACTGGACAAAAGCCTTCACTTTCGATCCTTCTTTGATGAATTTTTCGGCATGATTGGCTTTAAAATCAAAGTCATGGTCATCGGTGTTGGGGGTAAATCGGATCTCTTTGATGACGGTTTTTTGCGTCTTTTGCTTGATCTCCTTTTCTTTCTTTTTCTTTTCGTAAAGAAATTTATTGTAGTCAATGATCTTGCACACGGGCGGATTGGCATTGGGAGAGATTTCCACCAGGTCCAGTCCCATTTCCCGGGCCAGTTCGCGGGCTTTCTCCGTGCTGTACACTCCGAGTTCCGGTATGTTGTCGCCAACGAGCCGGACTTCCGGTACCCGTATGCCTTCGTTGATTCTGAATTGAGGGGTTTCTACACGTCTTCTGTTAAATGATTTTTTCTTTCTCTGCAATTTTTTTTGTTTTAATTAAATAATAGCCGGAGACAGTTCCGGTGTGATCTGTTCAATAAATTCATTCAGCGACATTTTTCCGATATCGCCTTTTCCGTGTTTTCTCACCGAAAGGGTCTTGTTTTCCACTTCCTTTTCGCCAATGATGAGCATGTACGGTATTTTCATGGTTTCGGCATCCCGTATTTTCCGTCCGATTTTCTCGGCACGCAAATCAATGGTGCTGCGAATTTCGTGATTTTTTAATTCATTTAAAATTGACTGACAGTAATCTGCGTATTTATCGCTGATCGGGAGCACAATGAGCTGTTCGGGTGCCAGCCAAACGGGGAAGTTGCCGGCATAGTGTTCGATGAGTACGGCTATGAAGCGCTCAAGCGAGCCGAAGGGAGCCCGGTGAATCATCACCGGCCGGTGCTTTTGGTTGTCGGCACCGATGTATTCGAGTTCAAATCGCTCCGGAAGGTTATAATCCACCTGTATAGTGCCCAGTTGCCACGAACGTTTGAGTGCATCCTTGATCATAAAGTCCAGCTTCGGCCCGTAGAAGGCCGCCTCGCCATATTCCGTAACGGTGGGCAGCCCGAGTTCTTCGGTGGCTTCTATGATGGCCTGCTCGGCTTTGTCCCAGTTTTCATCGCTGCCGATGTATTTTTCCCGGTTTTCTTTGTCGCGCAGTGAGATTTGTGCCGTAAACTCTTCCATGCCCAGCACTTTCAGCACTTTTTGCGTCAATCCGATCACGGCCTTGAACTCGGCCTTCAGCTGATCGGGGCGGCAAAAAATATGGGCATCGTCTTGTGTAAATCCACGCACCCTGGTGAGTCCGTTCAGTTCCCCGCTTTGTTCGTAGCGATAGACCGTTCCGAATTCGGCCAGGCGCACGGGAAGGTCGCGGTAAGACCATTGCTGGCTGCGGAAAATCTCACAGTGGTGCGGACAGTTCATCGGCTTGAGCAGGTATTCTTCGCCTTCGTTGGGCGTATGGATGGGCTGAAAAGAATCTTTTCCGTATTTGGCATAGTGCCCGGACGTGACATAGAGTTCTTTCTTTCCGATATGCGGGGTGACCACCTGCTCGTAGCCCATGGCTGCTTGTTCCTGTTTCAGAAAACGAACGAGACTTTCGCGAACAACGAAGCCCCTCGGCAGCCAGAGCGGAAGGCCTGCCCCCACT
>JALSIH010000104.1 GCA_026981615.1 Chitinophagales bacterium | reverse complement strand
CCCCTCGATGCACCTGAGATATCCTTTGATATCGAAGCGGAAAGTAAGAATGAACTCGGCAATATTGTCAGCAGCCGCCTGCAGGAAATCAGAAATGACGAAAATGAGCTGAACAAACAGGTATTCGGTCTGATTGTTTTCAACAGCTTTCTCCCCAGCGAGTTCAGTGCCGGTTCGGGAAGCAACAGCCTGGTCAGCTCCGGTGTGGGCACGGTGACCGAGTTTCTGAGCAATCAGTTGTCGCTCTACTTCAACGACTGGCTCTCCAAATACGATTTTGAAGTGGACTTTCAGTACCGCAACTACGAAATTGGAAGCAATGGCGAAGTGCCGGGCATCGTGCGCAATGCCCTCGATCTTGAATTAAGTAAAAAAATCGGCCGCCTGGCCATCAATGTCGGGGGGAACTTTGATTTCGGGAATACAAGCACCTCTGTGGCCAGTGCCAACAACCTTGCGGGCGACTTCTCCGTGGAATACAGTCTGACCGAGGACGGCCGCATACGCATCAGGGCATTCAGAGACAGCGAATACGACCTTTTCAGCGATGCTTATCGCAACAAAGGGGGCGTGGGACTTTATTTTAAAAAGGAATTCAACTCATTCAAAGAGCTCTTCCGCGGAAATCCTGACAAAGATACCGGAAAGACTGCATTAGAAGGAATAGAAGGAAAAAGATAATACAAGAATCACCCGATGCGGATATCCTTTAAATCTCTGAGGATATCATGACCCATTTTATCTCTCTTGGTTTTCAGATATTTCTCGTTGTGTTTATTAGGTTTTATCTCGATGGGCACATTTTCCACTATTTCTAATCCATACCCTTTTAATCCGACTCTTTTTTTGGGATTATTTGTCAATAATCTAATCTTGCAGGCTCCGAGATCGCGCAATATCTGTGCCCCGATTCCATAGTCGCGCTGATCCATTTTAAACCCAAGGTGCAAATTGGCTTCCACCGTATCGAGTCC
Source organism: Chitinophagales bacterium (assembly GCA_026981615.1). Classification (GTDB taxonomy): domain Bacteria; phylum Bacteroidota; class Bacteroidia; order Chitinophagales; family S012-47; genus S012-47. Next base: position 17,201 of record JALSIH010000104.1, on the reverse strand, counting down.
TTCCTCCTGCAATTTATAGGCTTTCAGCTTATTCAGCAGTCCGATGCCCCGCCCCTCCTGATTCATGTAGAGAAGAACGCCCTTGCCCGCCTCGTCAATTTGCCGCATGGCGGCATGCAGCTGGTCTCCGCAATCACAGCGCATTGATCCCATCACATCACCGGTCAGACAACTCGAATGCACCCGCACCATGACGGGTTCGTCCTTTTTCCATGTTCCTTTTACCAGTGCCAGGTGCATTTGCCCGTTGGTCAGCTGGGTATAGGCCATCAGCTGAAAATCTCCGTATTTGGTCGGCATACGCACCTCCACCTCTTTGCGAATAAGGGTTTCGTGCTCCAGGCGGTAGGCCACCAGGTCTTTAATACTTATCAGTTTCAGGTCAAACTTGTCCGCAATTTTGCGCAATTCGGGCACTTTGGCCATGCTGCCGTCTTCGTTCATAATTTCCACCAGCACACCGGCTGCTTCGAAGCCGGCCATTCGTGCCAGGTCGATGGCCGCCTCGGTGTGTCCCGTTCTGCGCAATACCCCCCCCGATCGGGCTTTCAACGGAAAAATATGGCCCGGCCGCCCGAGGTCGCTCCCTTTGGTATTCTTGTCCACCAGGGCCAAAACGGTTTTGGCACGGTCGTGGGCCGATATGCCCGTGGTGCAGCCGTGGCCTATGAGATCCACCGATACGGTAAAAGGGGTTTCGTGAAGAGCCGTGTTGTCGCTCACCATCAGATCGAGGTTCAGCTCTTCACAACGCTCTTCGACCAAAGGCGCACAGATGAGGCCCCTGCCATGTGTGGCCATAAAGTTGATTATCTCCGGAGTCACATTGCGTGCTGCGGTGATAAAATCTCCTTCATTCTCACGGTCTTCATCGTCCACTACAATGACCAATTTCCCCGCCTTGATATCGGCAATGGCAGACTCAATGCTGTCCAGCCTGATTTTATCCCTTTCTGACATCGGATTCTTCGTTTGTATTTTCTTAAAACAGGAGCACAAATTTATCGTTCCCACCCGAATGGCGGGCACGGGAGGCAATAATTCTTCCTGCGAAAGCGTGAGATAATTATTTTGATAATTCGCTGGCTTATTGCCTGTAGCTTATTTTTGATGAAAAATATGGAAGCAAGAGATATCGTACTGAAGCTGCCCCAGCGCTTCAACCCCGCCAAGGCGGAAGATTTTGCGGCCCGGGTGCACCTGCTGCTGAGCGGAGCAGGCGGTGGTGAATTTACCGTGGAAATTGAGGATGGAGAGATCTGCGTGGAGGAAGGCCTGCACGGGGAAGCCGACTGCACCGTGCGGACTTCGGCAAAGACCTATGTCAATACCGAAAGCGGTAAAAGCAACCCGACCATGGCCGTGATGACGGGCAAAATCAAGGTAAGCCACATTGCCGTCCTTGCCCGCTTTATTCAATGTTTTGAAAAATTACAATGAAAAAGATTTTCTTCCTGGCTGCCCTCGCGCTCGTCTTCAGTGCCTGCACCCAAAGCGACCCCCGTTTTTCGCAGGGGTTGGAAGCCGCACAAGCCGGACACTTTGATACGGCCGATTCCCTTTTTACTTCCGTTTTGAAGGACGACCCCGGGAACCATGCCGCCTGGAACAACCGTGCATTTGTGAGGCTGCGCGCGGGGCATGACAGCCTGGCACTGCCGGATGCCGGGGAGGCCATACGGCTGGACAGCAGCGAGCATGTCTATTACGAAGTTCGGGCAGCCATTTATCTGGACAGGGATCGCTTTGAGGAAGCCGATGCGGACATTCGCAAAGCCCTCGAACTGGCACCGCGAAGTGCACAGGCATACTTTCTGCGCGGCACGCTCTATTTCCACCAAAAAACCTATGACAAAGCCATCAAATCCCTGAAAAAATCGATCGAACTGGACCCCTCGCAACTTGAATCACGCATTCAGCTGATTGCCGTCTATGCCAATGCCGGGCAATATGAGAAAGCCGTTTACGAGGCCACCCGGATGCTCGACCAGGGCATCATCGATCCGGTGCTCCTGCTTAACCGGGGCTATGCTGCCATGAATCTGGGAAAATACGATCTCGCAGAAGGAGACTTCGAAAAAGCCCTGCAGCTGAATCCGGAGCTGGCAGAAGCACGTAACAACCTCGGCTTTCTTCGTTTTTTGGGGGGCAAAAGCCGGGAAGGCCGGAAACTCATTGAGGAAAGCATAAAACTCAAGCGCGAAAATGCACTTGCCTATGCTTTTCGCGCGTTGATATTCCAATCCGAAGGAAAAAAAGACAGTGCCTGTGCCGACCTGTTTCATGCCCGTGCACTCGGATTGAACTTTGAGGATTTTCCCGAGTGGAAATTCAGGGAAACTTTTAATGAAGAATGCATAAACAATCAACCATGATCCGAAGCTTTCTCCTTGCCGTTGTCTTTTTGCTTTCAGCGCATATCCGGGCCCAGAGCGACTTTCGCATTGGTGCCACGGCTCTTCCGGGCCTGCTCACTCCGGCAGAAGCCCAAAATGACATCGTATTGGAGCGGATACTGATCCATTTCAAAGGCTTTCGCTATATCAAAAACGACCATGGACGCTATGATGCATACGGGCGCTTTTCCGTGCATTATTCCTTTTTGAATAAAAGCAAGAAGAAATTGTATGTAGAAGCCAGCGTACCCAACCGGGTTTATTTTAATGAATTTGACCGGAGCCACCGCTCCCTCGTGCTTGACAATGTGGCGGCTGCCGTACCCGGACTCTTCAAATTGCAGGGCAATGATCGGCAGATAAGGGAAGAAATGGAAAATCTCTTTTCCAAAAAAGTCTTTATCAGGCGATTTATGAATGTAAGCGACCTGCCCAAACTCAATATGGCCTATGCCATCGCGCAGGACGGGCGGGCCCTGCACTACGAGCGCTGCGAACTGGAGTTCAGATGGAACAAGGAGCGCCCCGAAGACCCGGGTGTTTTGCAGATGGATCTAAAGCAGAAGTTAGAACTGGTCTTTCCTGCCGATTCGCGCAGCGAACTGGAATGGGAGTTTCTGAGTCCGGCATTTCTCACGGGCAAGGAAAGCAGCAAACTTTATGTTCCCGTATCCACCACCGGAATCTCGGGGTGGGCCGATAAGGTCAAGTTCCTCTATCTGGCCTCCACAGCTAACGAAGGCAGTGTCGCTCTACCCTATTACATGGATTACCGCCGGGCCATGACGGGCCATGACATCAATCTGGTGATTATTGAAAAGCACAAGCCCCAACGCAACGAACGAATCGCTTTTTACGATGTCAGGGACATCGGCTGTGCTTGTTATCAGGGCGATGCCGAAGCCGTTCCGCTTTTCATTCCGCTGGCGATTGACAATATTTCGGCCTCGTCATGGTATCAGAATGAGATACGCCTCAACGGCAAATGCCTGCAGTCGGAAGATGAAGTGAGCATTTATAGCAATGTACCGCCCTATCTCAACGGCCGGGACGGTACACTCGGCTTTACGGGCCGGGCACTTAAAAAAACCGGTCATACCCGGCTTGTGCTCGATGATAAATACGTGGCAGACTGCGATGCTTCGGGTGAGCCTTTCCTCCTGCTAAGCCGGGGATATCATCCGGTATGGGCCTTTGACGAATCGAAGGACAGCATCTATACGGACGGACAAGCACGGGCAAATACATTTACTACCTCGACCGCATGGTGCGCTGCCGGAGGCACAGGAGAATACCTCGAGTTTGAAACCCGGCAAGGCGTCAAAGAGATAAAATTTTACACTGGGATTAGAAGCAACAACGATATTTACCGGAAATTCGGACGCGTGAAAATGCTTCAAATCGAACAGCAGGACGGGCCTTACCGCAAATTGATCGTCTTATCGGATCTGATTACCAGTTCCTATGACGTCATGATGCCTGCGGGAAAATACCGAATGATCATCAAAGAGACGTATCCGGGAGTCCGCTATGAATCGACCTGCCTGTCACGCATGCGCTTCACCTTTGCCTCACCCGATCCCTGGTTGGATCGAATCATTCTTAAAACCGGCCAATAATCACTCATATGAAGAAAACGTTACTCATCCCCATCCTCTTCCTGACACTGAACCTCTTTGCCCAGGAAAACAGGTATCATATTCCGCTTAAAACCCTTCAGACCACACCAGAAGTAACAAAAGCAGAGAATATTTGGACACTGATTGATGATAAAGCACGGGCAAAAAAGAGCCCGGTATTTATTATGCAGTTTTATCAGATACCGGACCCCGGCCAACGAAAAGCCCTCGAAGCATCCGGCCTGCAAATACTCGGGTATATCGGAGGGCATGCCTATTATGTCCGCTACCGGCAAAATACCGGCATGCGTCATGAGGAATCGTTATCCGGCCGGCTGCGTTCGCTTATCCCCCTGAGTGCCCAACTGAAAATAGCACCCGAACTGCTGGCCCGCCCCCTGCCGGATCATATAGTGAAGGAGGACAAAATTGCCGTTTATGTCTCCTATTTTAAAGATTGCAGGCAAATGGAAGCCCGATCGGACTTGCAGCGCAAGGGCTGGAAACTTGTCCGCCATTCGGCAATCGGGCAATTGTTTGAAGTGGAAGTGCCTCCCGGAGAGCTGGAAGAACTGGCCCAATTGCCCTGGGTGCAATACATTGAAGGCATCGGGGAGCCCGGCACTCCCGAAAACTATACCGCAGCCATCTCGGGAAGGGCTTCGCTGTTAAACGGCCTGAGCCGTTCCGACCTTTCCTTTACCGGGAAAGGCGTGCGTGTGCAACTGCAGGATGACGGGATAATCGGCCCCCATGCCGATTATAAAAACCGAATTATGAAGCAATTTTCGAAGAGCGACTTCGGAAATCACGGAGACCACACGGGCGGCACCATCATGGGTGCGGGAAACATCGACCCTGCCGGACGGGGAATGGCTCCGGGTGTAGAACTTTACGTTTACAGTTATGCTCCATTAAACGACAGCATAGTGAAACACCGTGACAAATACGGTATTGTCATCACTTCGACTTCCTACAGCAACGGCTGTAATGACGGCTATACGGCCACGGCCAGGGCCCAGGACCGCAGCATTGACTCCTTTCCCGACCTTATGCACGTATTTTCTGCCGGCAACAGCAACAACTCGAATTGCGGCTACGGAGCCGGCCCCCAGTGGGGCAATATTACCGGTGGCCACAAGATGGCAAAGAATGTCCTCGCGGTGGCAAATATCAGCGATCTGGGCTCAATAAACAGCAGCAGCAGCCGGGGCCCCGCTACTGACGGTCGAATCAAGCCGGACATTTCGGCCAAGGGAACCAATGTCTATTCGACCGTTAATCCCGATGCCTACGAATTTAAAACGGGTACCTCCATGTCGTGCCCTGCCGTAGCCGGCTCGCTGGCCCTGCTCTACGAAGCCTACAAAAGCAGCCACAACGGGGAAAATCCGCCTTCCGCCCTGATCAAGTGCCATGTACTCAACAGCACCCGCGACTTGGGCAAAAAAGGACCTGACTACATCTACGGATGGGGCCTGATCAACACCTATGCGGCTGCCCGGCTTATTTTGGATGATGCCTATTTCAGCGACTCGATCGGGCAGGACGAAGTCAAAGAATTTCAGGTAAACGTGCCTGCCGGAAAAGCCGAAGCCCGCTTTATGCTCTACTGGCACGATTTACCCGCCAGCGCAGGTGCCACAAAAGCCCTGATCAACGACCTTGATCTCATTGTCATCACGCCCGCGGGAGATACCCTGCTGCCCTATGTCCTGAGCACGGCAGCCCACAGCGACAGCCTGAATAAAGAAGCGCGACAGGGCAAAGACCACCTGAACAATATGGAGCAGGTCTTCATCGACCTGCCGCAAGCCGGCAGCTACCGCCTCATTGTCAAAGGCTATGAACTGCCCCTGAATCGACAGAAATTTTTTATCAGCTATTACCTCCCCGATCGAGGAATTACGCTCGTTTATCCTGCCGGAGGAGAAAAGGTGGATGAGCAAAGATTTGCTACTTATATCAGCTGGGACAATTTCAGCAAAAGCAGTGATCCGGTAAAACTGTACTACTCAGCCGATTCGGGGCAAAGCTGGAACCTGATCTCGGCTGCCGTCAGCCCCGGGGCATTTGCCTATTACTGGGTCTTGCCGGCCGGCATCAGCGGCCCCGTAAAGGTGCGTGTGGAATCGGGGCCCTATGCGGACGAAAGCCCTGAGTTCTTCGCAATCATGCCCACGCCTTCAAACATCCGCATCGAAAAAGCCTGCTGCAACAATCTTTTTTTACGATGGGATGCCATCGCAGGGGTCGATTCTTACCGGGTCTACATTTTGGATTCACTCTATATGACAGTAGCGGGAAATTCATCTTCCAATCAATTTCTGATTGAAAGTCCGGGAGCATATAAAGAAAACTGGGTATCCGTTTCTGCCATGAAAGATGGCCTGGAAGGGCCGAGAGCCGTGGCCGTAAAAAAGGAAGAGGGCACCTATCTTTGTGATATCGACAGCAACCTGACCCTCGGAGGGATTCTCTCTCCGGGCAGAGAGCTGATCGCTTCCTGCCTGAGCAGTGACAGCCTTCCGGTGGTTCTGGAAGTGTACAATTACAGCAGCATTGACTTAAAGGCACCCCTGCTCGCCTACGAATACCGGGGCCGCACTGTGGAGTATCAAAGCAGCATAACCATTCCCGCAGGCGGCTCAAAAGTCATCAGCTTTCCGGATAAGATCGAAGCCCCTCTTCCGGGCGTGAATACCCTGAAGGCCTGGATTTCTTTCCCTGCCGACAAGAACAATTGCGATGACACGCTGGAAGTGCAATATCAAAACATGGGAAGCACCCTGGTGACGGCCCCCTACCGTGACGACCTGGAGAGCAATTTCCCCTGCGGCATTGCACCCAATTGCGGATTGACCGTCTGCGCACTGAACAATGGCCTGGTCAATGCACCCAACGCTGTGGTGGACGACATAGACTGGAGAATTGACATTTCGGGCACCGGCACCACAGGCACGGGCCCCTCCATGGACCACAACCCCGGAACCGGAGTGGGCCGCTACCTCTATCTCGAAGCCAGCGGAGAGTGTTCCTATCAGCAGGCCAGCCTTTATTTGCCCTGCTTCGATCTCAACGGCCTGCAAAAACCCAAGCTGAGCTTCTGGTATCACATGTTCGGTGCCGACATCGGAACCCTTGAAATATTGCTGAATGACGGCAGCGGCTGGCAAAGCCTGAAAAAGTATTACGGAAATCAGGGCAACTTCTGGCTTCAGCATGTGCTTGACCTTTCGCCCTGGAAGGGAAAGTATGTGGTTGTCAAGATCATCGGTACCACGGGTGACGGCTTTGCGGGCGACATCGCCCTCGATGATTTCAACTTATATGATGATGTGGCGCTTGATGCCGAAATTGTAAGCAAAGACTCACTGTGCCTCACAAGGGAGCATGCTTTCAGCGTGGATATCAATACGCGGGTCAAACGAATTGAATGGGATTTTGGGCCCGATGCCCTGCCGCAAAACGTGACAGGCAGCTACTCGGCCACGGTTCGTTTTATGAGCAAAGGAATAAAACAGGTGCGCGTCAAGCTGGTCCGCTTCGATGATTCTCTCACCATAAGCAAGAACATTAGTGTGATTGACACCCCCCTTCCCGGCTTTGAGATTCTGCCCATTGGCAATGGCGCTATCCGGCTGATCAATCACAGCGAAAATGCGACAAGCTATGAGTGGCTGCTGGGTACGCAGGACAGCAGCCGGCTGAAAGAACCGGTTTTCATATTGCCCGGGCCGAACCCCGTCAAGGTATGGCTCGTTGCAAGCAACAGCGGCTGCAGCTCCTACAAGAGCATGACTCTCAAGCCCCTTGACTGGTACTTCGAAGATTCGCAAATGATTCTTTTTCCCAATCCGGCCGATAAGAATTCGCGCCTTCTGCTGGTCAACCCCCTGCTCTCGGATTTCCGCATAGAAGTGCTAGGCAGCGATGGCCGCAAACTCTGGGATGCACCCATAGAGGCCGTCAGCGGAAATCAGTTTGAAATCGATACTTCGAAGCTGCCTGCCGGAATGTATCTCGTAAAGATCCATTCGGGTGAGAAGACTTTTACAAGAAAACTGGTGGTCATTCACCAATAATTAGTCCCTCCTGAAGAACCGCACAACATACAGATATACAAATCAATATGTTGAAATGTTTATGCTTTAGGATGTCCGAAATTGCAAGAGAGTGGTGAAGTGTATGGCAAAAGCTTGCAAATCATGAAATTTTAAAAAAGCATTTTTTATTTAATTCACCCTTCGTTAAAGGCTTCGTAAGGTTCGACTAAAGAGTCCCGAAGGGACGGCACTTTGGGTGCCAGGTGATTAGTGATTAGTGATTGGTGATTGGTGATTAGTGATTGGTGATTAGTGATTTGACAATGTCTGAATAATGCTGACCACTTTTGGATAGTTTGTGTATTGATTAGAATGATGTCGAAGAGTCCCGGAGGGACGGCATCTCCGGTGTATTTTATTACTCCTTTTCTTTCTTCTACTTTTTTTAGAAAAAAGTAGCAAAAAATCGCGCTGTGAATCTTTTTCAAGCCCACAGACGCCCTGCCCGGAAAAATCCGGACTCGCTCCTTCGCTGGCGCTACGGAGCTCAGACAGGCGGATTTTTATCCCTCCGCACGGGCTGGTGGGCGCCCCTGAAAAATCTTCAAGCCTGCCCTGACCGATAGCGTCAGGGGCGCATCCTTTTCGCTTGCGCGAAAAATGATGAGAGAAGCGGCAGTCCGGGCATTAAAGAAAGTTTCACCCCAATGGGATGCAGGCAAGGAAAGTAATACTTTCGGGTATTGCCGTATTTTCCGCGGTCTCCGCGTCCCCGCTTCTGCGAAATCTGCGAGAATAAAAAGAAAAAGAAAAAAGACATTTCACGCAGAACGCGCAGATCAACGGCTTTGAATTTCTAAAGAGGCCTTCCGTTTGTGCAAACAATGCAGAGAGGAATGCTTAGGACCAGGAGTTCCGGAGAGACAGAACAGAAAAAAGGTGCCGCTCCTCCGGAGCTAAGAGATTATTTGTTTTCAATTCTGATGTTAAGGTTATTTTTTTCGGATGAAGCATCCCTGTCAGCAAAAGATAAGTCCCGGAGGGACGGCATCTCTGTAACTCAGGCCACGAAAAGAATCAGGAGAGTCCCGGAGGGACGGCACATTGTGGTGATTGGCGACAAGAGAGTTTATAAGTGAAGAAGCAGAGAAGATAAAGAGTTGTGAAAAGGAGGGGCGGAAGTTCCGGCTCCTCCCAAAAAGGCATTCTGCTGCGGCAAAGAAGACAGATGCAGCTCATCTGTAAAAAATATCTTAAGGCAGAGACACCCGCAGTCCGAGGCTGTGGCCCAGGGTCAAAGCGCTCAGATTTCGTTGCAGCTCGGGAATGCGGGCATAGCTCCAAGCGGGCCTGGCTTCATAGTAAAGAAAGGCCGCTTCTTTGTACTTGCTTTTTCTTCCCACCCTGAGCTGAAGCCCCAGGGGCAGAAACACGGTGGCACTCAGGCTCGACCGGCCCGGTGATTCATATTCAGTCGTCCGCGTTCCCCGATACTTTCTGAAGTAAATGCCCTCCATCTCGAGGCGTCCGCCCACAGCGATATTCTGCTCATGGCGGATATAAGTATAATTGGCAAACTGATACGCTGCATTGATGCCGGCTCCGCCATAAAAGGATATCCCCCTTGCGGTATTGCTCCGCAAGATCCATTCGGCCGAAAGCTGCACTCCCCGTGTCACATAAAACATTTTGTACACCTTGTTGTTGATGCTGTCAACCGGCATTTTCTCCCCGCTGCCCAGATAAAGCAGGGTATCCACCCCGAATATTTCATTCCTGTACATTTCCTCTCTCAGCAGGATGGCCTGCCGAAATCCAAGCCCCAGCCTGAGCTCCGAGTGCGCCCAAAAGGAGCTGCGCTCCCCTTTCCCCAGGTCAAAACCCAGCTTGGGCATGAGCGAAAACGACATGGCGCGCATCGGCAGCTGTCGATAACTTAGAATTTCCTGCGTGGGCGTCAAATAGGGGCTGAGATTAATAAAGTCAAATAATGACGGAGTCTCAAAGTTTTCATAGGAAAAAGAACTTTGCACATAAATGTGATCCGCTTTCGCGAAAAAAGAACGGCTCTCCGTTTCCTGAGCAAAAAGAGCCGATGTGCAAAGAAGGAAAAGAACGAATAAGGTGCCGAAGGACTTTTTCATGATTGGTATTTTGGGTTGAACAAAAGATCAACGCAGTCCTTCATTATCTATTGCAGACAAAAAGGAAAAGAAACCGCTCAATTCACAGGAAAAAACACGTACCCAATGTATGGCCCGGCCCTATTCTTCCGTCAGCCATCCCGTACCAAAGGGGCTGCTGCTCTCCGAACGGTAATCGCGGTAGAAGCCGAAACGATCATTGTAGCCAATGCGATGATTGACGGCTGACCCTTTGAAGCCGTCATGGCAGTCTACCTCATATGAGATGCTCATCAGCCGGCCTTCGTCATCAAATCTCAGGAGCTTGTAGTTCAACGTGATGCCCCGCTCGGCCATGTCCAGTTTGACTTTGACTATATCATTAAAACTCATATTCCGTGTAAAGAGGACCTCAATCCGGTCATTCTTTTCATTTGCTGCCGCTTGGCCCGGCATGAAGGAATAAGCAGAAAGAAGAGAAAGAAGAAGGACGGGGATCAGGAAGTACTTGCTTTTCATAGCTTCGTTGTTTTTTAAGGTTGATTTTGCATGTGTCAGAAAAAAGGATATTTGACCACAGCGCTAAAAATAATCATTCTAATGTAAAAAAAATTTTAACGTGACCCGTTTGCCCCGTTTGAAGTGCCCGTCAGAGTTTCTCTCTTCTCTTTTTTGCAAATCGGGCGGCTCATTGTAAATTGCCGGCAAAGAAGCAAATGAACTCCACACAGCTCCCTACGGCAGAAAGCTTAATGCTGGATTTTGCCGAAAGAAGCGGTCTCACCGGATCGCGGCCGGCCGAACGTTATCTCTGGACCGATGCCTTTGCCGTCTGCAATTTTTTGGAATTGTACCGTACGCATGGCGATACACGCTACCTCTCGCTGGCCAAAAAGCTCATCGAAGCGGTGCATGAAGAGCTGGGGCGCTATGCGCCCGGAAGCGGAAAAGAGGGTTATCTGAGCGCCTTGCCGCCCGGTGAAGCGGCCCTGCACCCGACCCTTGGCGGATTGCGCATCGGAAAGAAAGAGCCCGAGCGCCCCGAAGGCGAGGCCTATGACCCCGAAAAAGAATGGGAACGGGACGGACAATATTTCCACTACCTCACGAAATGGATGCACGCCCTGCTGCACATGAGCGAAGCCGGTCGCGAAGTCCGCTACCTGCTCTGGGCAGCCGAGCTGGCCGAGACGGCCCACAAGGCTTTTACTTACCGCGATGAGCAGGGACGCCTGCGCATGCACTGGAAAATGCGCATCGACCTGAGTGCCCCCCTTGTACCCTCCATGGGCCAGCTTGACCCGTTGGACGGCCTGGTGACCTTCAGCATGATAAGGGCAAAGCTTAAAGAATGGAATGTGGACGAAATAAACCCGGATGCCGCCATTGCCGATATGCGGGAAATGTGCGGGGATATCAACCCCCTGACGGACGATCCCCTCGGGCTGGGCGGATTGCTGAGCGATTCCTTTTTCCTCTCGGCTCTTGTTGCGGCCGGATACAACCGCGAAGACGAAGGCTTGCTTGAACGCATGCTGAGCAGCTCTGCCAGGGGCATGGCCGCCTTCCTGGCCACCCCCACCCTGCATCTCCCGGCCGCCCAGCGCCTGGCCTTCCGCGAGCTGGGCCTTGCCATTGGATTGCACGGCATTGAAAAAAGCGAAAAAAATATAAGAACGTACAAAAACGCTTTTGCACACCCGGCCGGTATGCTCGAATTGCTGGCTATCAACCGGAAATTCATCCCCGTGGGAGAGGCCATCGAGATCTTTTGGCTGGAGGCCGAAAACCGGAAATCAGCCGCCTGGAAGGCCCATCAAAACATCAATACGGTCATGCTGGCCAGCGCCCTCCTGCCCGGTGGTTTTCTCTCTTTTTGACAGAAAAGAAGAAAAAAACTGCCTGCAGAGCTGCTTTCTATTCGCACTTGATGATGCGCAGCACACTTCGATGAAAGCCGCCCCCGTCCGGGCTTTCGACATCCACGCGCAGGAGGTAAACTCCGTTGGCCTTGTTTTTCAGGGCAAAAACAGGAATGGCATAGGCGGTGCCGGGATAGGCATAGATGATATTGTTGTAGTGCAGTTGCCCGCTGATGTCAAAGAGGCTGTAAGTGAGCAATCGCGGCTCTTCGAAGCGAAAGGCAATTTGAAACTTTCCGTCAGTGGGATTGGGACTGACGGTCACGAGGCTGTCCTTCAGCAGGGCTTCCGGGCCTCCGGCCAGATAAAAAGCAGCTTCAGAGAAATTGGGAATGCCGTAGCCCACGCGGTCGTCCGGATTTTCAAAGCGGTGGCCGCTGCGCTCAATGGCATGAAAAATGTCCATGTTGTTTTTTTCGGGGAATGCCTGCCACAGACAGGCGGCCATGCCGGCTATGATGGGCCCCGAGAAGGAAGTGCCGCTGCCCGTGCGCACCGAGTCGGCAAATGACCAGAGGTAGGTGCCCCAGCCGATAGCGGCTACATTGGGTTTGATGTCCCCGTCAAATGCAGGGCCGTAGGAGGAGAAATCGGCCGGAATGGAATCCCGGTTGACGGCCCCTACGGCCAACACGCTGTCGCCATCAGCCGGAGCACCGATATAACGCCAGTTGCTGTTGCCGCTGTTGCCTGCACTGTTGACCATCAGCATGCCGCGCGAGGCGGCTATATCGGCACCGCGGGTAATGCGCGTGGTGTTTCCATCCATGTCGGAATATCTATGATCCATGGTTGAGTCGTCAAATGTCGTGTAGCCCAGGGAGGTGTTGCAGACATCGGCTCCGATGCTGTCGGCAAATTCGGCTCCCGCTATCCAGTTGTCTTCTTCCACCAGCAGTTCCGAGCTGACATCCTCGGTGACGAGGAGCACATAAGACGCCCGGGGGGCCGTACCTACGAAAAGGCCCGGCACTTCGGCCGCCATGGTGCTGAGCACATAGCATCCGTGGGATGAAAAACGATACACATCCTGCGAAGGGTCTATAAAATTGTGTGTGGCCGCGATGCGTCCTTCTTCGCGCAGCAATTCAAAAGCCTTCAGATATTCCACTCCGGCAAAACCCGCATCCAGAACGGCAATGAGCATTCCCTCGCCCTGAAAACCCATATCGTGGAGCGCATCCCCCCCGATCATGCGAATCTGGGTATAAGCGGCACCGTAATCATACGCCAGATTGCGCCTGTTTTGATCGCGGAGAATATCAAGTTTATTGCCGGGTGCCCGGCTCATTCGAAAACGCGCCACGCGCTGCGAATTTTTCACAAAGGGAAGTTGTAATATCTGCCCGAGCACGGCCGAATTGGGCACGCTCACCGTGACGGCATTGAACCATTTTGACCGGCTGTGGACCGTTGCCCCGAGGGCCCGCACCTGTCTGATGTAGTCCGGATTGAGCGGCAGGTCGCGATAGTCGATGGGAATGTTTTGCCGCGCTCTGCGTGCCAGGGCTCGTGGCGAAAGAAAGGCTTCGGGGGCATTGATGCTGAATCCGCTGCCGTCTTTATCAAAAAATTGGATCCAATATTTTGGGGTCGATTGAGATTCTCCCGCAAAGGAAGAAAAGAGAAAGAAGAGAAGGGAGAGGAGGTACTTTCCTATTCGTATCTGATCAGTCGCTGATGCATGATGTAGCCGTTGGTTGCCTTTTCTTCCCATGGTTCGTTCGGAATTACACTTCCCACAAATTTAAGATTGAATTGTATGCGCTCTATCAGCCCAATGTCACGAGCATAGCGGGCTTCCGAATAACGGTACTCCAGCAGGTTTTCGTCATCCGACTCAAGGATATGAGCGGTCTTGGCAAAAGCATTTGTTCCCAGTTCATACGGCTCGTCCACAGCAAGAAAAACATTGTTCCAATTGCGGTAAAAGGCAAAAGTATCGTTGTCGGGCACAAAAGCGGCTCCGTCCCAACTTGCCCCCTTTACGGGCGGAAAGACAAAAGGGATCAGACGAATGTTGTTGGCCTGGTATTCGATGTGCCGGGGCGTTCGCAGCAGCATGGTAATCTCCGGGCCTTCCCAGAAAGAAGCTCCTTTTCTGCGCCTGTATTCCTCTGCCAGATGTGCCGTACGGCCTTCGGCATCGCGAAAAGTATCGGCAATCACCACCTTCACTTCCCAGCGAAAAGTATCCTTTCCACCGGCAAATAGCGGGCTGTAGATAACCGAATCCACTTCATAAATCGCGGTGTGACCGATATCCAACGGGTAATAATCATAACCCGGGTCGAGCTGAAAATCGCTCATCCGGGTGCAGGACGTGAATGCCCAGAGGGCGAGGAGCGAAAAAAGGATCTTATTCTTCATCATGAACTTCTACGCAAGCGGCCGGAAATGGTTGGCTCTATTTGCACTTTGTAAAGCTACTGAGGAAAAACGCAATGGACGACTCCTTTGCGCGGCCATCCTGTCGAAAAAGCGGGAAATAGTCCTTTTTACTAATCGCAGGAGCCGAAAATGTGAAAATCCGGTGCTTTGCTCTGCAGGCAGCCGCTTATCTTGCAAAACTAAAATCCCCGTGGAATACGGTATCATACCCCTCAGCCTGGTCCCCGTGCGGGCCCATCCTTCTGACGAATCCGAGATGGTCACCCAACTCCTTTTTGGCGAAGGCCTCGAGGTGCTCAGTGCCCGGGCACAGTGGCGCCATATCCGTTGCCTCTATGATGACTATGAAGGATGGATTGACGAAAAGCAATATGTAAAAACAGGGAAGAAGATACTGGAGGAAGCCCAACGGAAGCCGGCTTTCTCGTTGGAGATTTCGCATCCCGTCACCAATCACACGCACCACATTCCGGTCGTGCTGGGCTCTTTCCTTCCTTATTTCGATGGCATCAATCTGAGAATTGCCGGCCGGCCCTATTGGTACAACGGCCAAGCCTACACCCCTTCGGATTCGGACGAACCCCGGGCCCTGCTCGAAAAGATCGTTTTAAAGTATCATTATGCGCCCTACCTCTGGGGCGGGCGCTCGCCTTTCGGCATCGACTGTTCGGGCCTCACACAGATGGTATTCAAAATCCTCGGGATCGCCCTGCCCCGCGATGCCCGTCAGCAGGCAGAACACGGACAGGAGGTGGCTTTTGCCTCCACGGCACAAAGTGGCGACCTGGCCTTTTTCAGCAATAAAAACGGAGACATCGCACACGTGGGCATTGTATTAAAAAACAGCCGCATCATCCATGCCTACGGGCGGGTGCGCATCGACCGCCTCGACCAGCAGGGCATCTACAACGAAGACATTCAAAAATACACCCACCATTTGCGCATCATCAGGCGCATTTTGTGATCAGGGCTTTTTCACTTTGGCCTGGCCCGCCTCCAGCCGGTCCAGTCTCTTTCTCAGGCTTTCCAGCTCATTTTCCAGTTCGCTGATCTTTGCATCTTTTTTCTCGATAATCCGCTGCTGCTCCTGAATGGCCGAAACAATGAAGGGAATCATGCCCGTATAATTTACGGCATCAAAATAAATGCCTTCTTCCTCCTTCTCTCCTTCCGCTGCGTTCTCCTCAAAATTATCCAGCGGCTGATATGTACGCTTGACCAGTTGCGGCAATATTTCTTTTACATCCTGAGCTACAAAACCGTATTGCAGACCTTCCGGCAAGTTCATCTTTTCCCGCATATCGGCCCGGTAGCGATAGCGCTCGGGCATCAGGTTCATCACAACGGCAAGCCCTCCGCTGTACGCTGCCAGGTCTTCTTTCAGTTTTCTATCCGAGGGGAGGTAGGAGCCCGCACTGTACACATCGCCATTGAAATATCCTGCATAAGCGACCGACCCACCGCTTGCGGTCGCGTATACGCCATAATTTACGGAGCTTCCGGCACCGGAGGCACTACCGGTTATTCCGTAATTTCTATACGTACTATTTGAGGCCAAAGCTCTTACGCCATAATTGGCCCTGCTATTGGCATCCTGCGAAATTCCACTTATTCCAACACATACAGGATCATAAGAGGCATTTTCACTTACCCCCGCCTCCGCATATATGGCATACGCAGTGATCGGGTAAACTGGAGAAATAGAGCTGGATTTGTATTTAAAATAGGCTCCGGTTTGCTTAAGTAAAGCTAGTCCATATGGAGCTAAGAACACATTATGGAAGCTGCTCAATCTCTTAATATACAGGCCACTAGGGTCTATAGAAACAGGATCCGGTTCCGAGACAAGTGGCCCGTCAAAATTAAATTTTAATGAAAATCCCCTGGCCGTCATCCTCCAGTTGTTGCCATTATTTCTAAATTCCAGAGAAACGGAGTCACTCTGGGCATCGCTTTCAAGCAGCAGATGGGGCATATAGAGTCCGTTGTTGTTTCTAAGGATGTGGAGCGAAGCCGAAGGCGTATCCGTGCCAATGCCCACATGGCCGCTTTGCAGCCCCACATGCATCACGGGCACCCGTGCCCCCAGGAATACGGACTTTCTAAAAAGAAAGACATCCCGGGCATCTTCGTATTGCAGCCCCCATCCGCTGAAGGCAGGTGAATGGGCCAGTACCATGCGCGTATCGTTGTTGGTTCCGCTTCCGAACATGGTAATCATCGGGCTGCTGCTGCCGGCCACGGCCGGAAACAATATCCCCGCGGCCGGGTCGACAAATGTCACTGCTCCCGTGGATCCGTCCACCTGAAATTTCCCGTCTCCTACCGTCAATGCAGAGGCCGGAGCGGAAGTGCCGATGCCCACGTTGCCGCCCGTGTAATATACAGAGCTGCCGTTTACGCTCCAGGGCGAGCCCGGCAGGGTCACCGATCCTCCCCCCAGGCTCAGCGTCAATTGGTTGCCGCTCAGACTCAGGGTCTGCAGCTCGTTGGCCGGATCGGCATCGGCATCGTCCACCTCATCCGTTGATGAGATGACGAAATTGGGATAGCTGCCCGAAACGGAGGTGGCACCGCTGCCCGTGATCACCACGGCATTGCCCGGCTCCCACCCGCTGCCATTCCAGATCAGGGCCTGATTATTTGCCGGTGCTGTGCTGCCCACGTCAATCAGATCTGCCAGCTTCATGTCCGTGGCAAGCTT
>JALSIH010000103.1 GCA_026981615.1 Chitinophagales bacterium | reverse complement strand
TCACGGTTTCATCCTCAGAGGCCAGCGAAATTTTAAGCACCTTCAAACCGGGGAATTCCTCTGTCAGGGCTTTAAGATGAGGCTCCTCCTTTCGGCAGGGACGGCACCAGGTGGCCCAGAAATCGAGCAATAGAGGTGTCCCTTTGAAAGCGCCCAGGTCAATCGTATCGCCATCGCTGCTGTAGAGCGCAATGCCCGAAACCGGGCTGCCGGGCCTGAGATAATATTCGTCCCGGATCAGGTTTTCTATGATTTTGCGGGTCCATGGGTTGGCCGTCAGTGGCCTGAGGCGTTCCAGTTCCTTCAGAAAATGGTCTTTTTCGAGGTATCTCCGATTTTTTAGCAGTGCATGCACCATGCACGTCTTTCCCAGGACGGAATCTTCGAAATAGCGGGACGGGAAAGTCCGGTACAATGCCCGGAAGTCAGGCTCCCGATCGCTCATTACCTGCATGTTCTTTTTCAAATACTCGCGGCTCCACTCCAGCTGTGCCAGTCCCCAAATGAAACGGTATCGAAAAAAATCGGCAGCAGCGCTAAAGGAATCATTCTTTGCAATCAAAGGAACCGGACTCAATGCATGATCCAGATACTCTGATTTGTATTCAAGTTCCTGAATATAGCGGTAGCATTTGTAGTACTTGAGCGTGGCAGATATCGTGCTGTCCGAATAACTTTTGTAAAAGTCGCGGGCAACTTCTATGAAGTAGCCTTTTTTTTGCTCAAATTGGTGGAAAAAGTATCCTAACTCTGTTCTGTCATATTTTTGGAATACCGTATCAAACTCCTTTTCAAATTGGATAATGCGATCATTGATGCTCGTTCCGGATTCGGTGCCCATCCATTTGAGCGGGTAAAAAACCGGTGATTCAAAAACTCGCAGAGAGGAGTCGCCATCGAATATCCAATAGGAAACACGTACATACTCATTGATAAGAAAAAAATAAAGATGCCCTTTTTGCAAAGGCACCTTTATTTTCTGAAATCGCAGTGAATCTTCGGATTTGAAGAGCAGCCTGGAAACGGAAGAGATCGGGCCCTCCGGTTTTCCGAGCTCAACGGACCGGGCTGTGGAAGATTTGAAAAGGATTGTCTTTTCGCTTTGCGGGAAAAGGCTTGTGCAGAAAAGAAGTGCAAGTGCGAGTAAGATACCTTTTCCCATGAAAGCTATGCTTGATATTGATTCCTAAAGATAGCCATATTCTATTTACGGAATCCTTGCCATCTCTTCTTCCGTGAGTTCCTGTCCGTTGAGGACTTTGTCTACGAGATCCCGGTAAGGCTCGATTTGTGCCAGAATGTCTTCTTTGAAATCCGGATAGTCATCCAACTCGTCCCACCCGAGATACATATCCCCGGCACCGATCACGGCTTCCCCGTTGATTATCCCGATTCGAAAGCAGACCGGAAATCCATCACATTTATTGCATCTCTGTCGTTCTTCCACACAACAATCCCGATTAGCAATGCCCGAAGTGCAACATGCCGAATGTTTGCACTCAATGCACTTGCTAAATCCCTTGTAACATCCGCAGCCGATACACAGGGCCGAGAGGTTCGTTGAAACGAAGAGCGCCAGGCTGAAGGCAAACATGTAGATTAAATTTTTCATGGTTAATTAATTTTTAATTACGAAATGGGTTGATAATGATTTGTGGTACAAAGCTTTGCGGCACCCTTCCAATTAAAAGCCAAGCGCAGATCATGGCAAGAGTTAATGTAAGAAAAAACAAAAGAAAGAACGTAAGAAAGCCCTAAAGGCAGAGAGATTGCTCAAAAGTATCAGAGCAAAAAATCTGCCGTCTGTGTAAGAAACCACCCGCTTTGGGATCAAAATATTCCTTTGCGGGAAATCCGTGCGGCCCCCTATCTTTACATGCAAAACGGATACAGGGTGCGCAGATCAATCATATTAATTTTACTGGCAGGATTCTTTCTTTCCTGTCAGCAAAGCGAAAAAAAAGAAATGGATACAGTGAGCAGGCGGGCCGGCAACAAGTGGGTAATCTATCAGATGATGACCCGTCTTTTCGGCAACAAGGTGACGAAGAACCGGATTTACGGAAGCCGGGAGGAGAACGGGGTGGGGCACTTTGATGACATTACGGACAAGGCCCTTGATGAGATCAGGAAGCTGGGGGCCACACATATCTGGTTTACGGGGGTGCTTGAGCATGCAAGTATGAGCGATTACAGCGACTATGGCATACCCGTAGACGATGCCGATGTGGTCAAAGGCCGTGCGGGTTCGCCCTATGCCGTCAAGGATTACTACGATGTCGATCCCGACCTTGCCACGGACGTGGATAAGCGCAGGGAAGAGTGGGAAGCCCTGATTGTCCGGACCCATAAGGCCGGGTTGGGTGTTATCATGGATTTTGTGCCCAATCATGTGGCACGGGCCTATGCCTCGGATGCTGCACCCGAGGGTGTGGAGGACTTTGGCGCCCGCGATGACCGGAGCAGGCGCTTTTCACCACAGAACAATTTTTATTATCTCCCCGGTGAGGCTTTCCGGGTACCGCCCGATTATGACCCGTTGGGCCCCGAAATAAAAGGTCCGAAGGAAGACGCCTTTTTTGACGAGAATCCGGCCCGGGCCAGCGGCAACAATGTCTTTTCCGCCACGCCCTCGCTGGGCGACTGGTTTGAGACCGTCAAACTCAACTACGGCATCGACTATGAAGACGGGATGAAGACGTATTTCGATCCCATGCCCGATACCTGGCTGAAGATGAAAGACATCTTGCTCTTCTGGGCTGAGAAAGGAGTGGATGCATTTCGATGCGACATGGCCGAGATGGTGCCTGTCGAATTCTGGGCCTGGGTGATTGCCGAGGTCAAAAAAGAGTACCCCGATTTGAAGTTTATTGCCGAGATCTACCGGCCCGCCCTTTATCGCAGCTATCTGCACCGGGGCGGTTTCGATTTTCTTTATGACAAGGTGGGGTGCTACGATGCCCTCCGTGCTCTTATGGAGGGTCGCGCTTCGGCCGGCCAAGTGATCGCAGCCACGGAGGAAACGCAGGACATTGACCCGCATATGCTGCGATTTCTGGAAAATCACGATGAGCAGCGCATCGCTTCGCCCCAATTTTCCGGTGATGCCCGCATCGGTCTGCCGGGCATGCTCTTCAGCGCTGCCTCGGGCATGGGCCCTGTGATGATCTATTTCGGACAGGAGACGGGCGAACCCGCTGCCGGAGCCGAGGGCTTTCAGGGCGATGACGGCAGAACCACCATCTTCGACTACTGGGGTGTGCCCGAACATCAGAAGTGGATGAATGACGGCCGCTTTGACGGGGGAAAACTGAGCGCGGCACAGAAGAAGCTGCGCAGCGAATATGCCAAAATTCTCCACCTTTGCAAAGACTCCGAAGCCATTCGTTTCGGCACATTTGAGGACCTCACATCGGCCATGGAAATACCCGGTGAAGCTGCCGGAAGGGTACTGTGTTTTGCGCGCAAGTCCTTCGGACAAACGCTCTTTTTCTTCTGCAATTTCAGTGATCGGGCGAGGGATATCAGTTATCGCATTTCAAAGGAGGGCGCAGCGGCCTTGCCCCGTTTTCGCGATGCATTCACGGGAGAAGAAACGGAAGCTTCCGGAGATAAAATCCAATTGCACTTGCCGGCCTACGGCTACCGGGTGCTGGAGTGGTGATTTGCCCGCTTGCCTGAGCAGTGCAGTGACAGTCTATTGTTTTACGAAACGTCCCCGGAAGTTTTGCGATCCCGAAACAAAGTGCACATAGTAAAGGCCGCCGGGGAGACTGCGAATGTCAATGCGGCCGCTGCGGCCCGTCTGTGTCAGGCGCAGCAGGGCTTCTCCTTTTGTATTATAAACCACAATGCGGAGCGAGTCGCTGACGGGCAGTATGAGATCGAATTCGAGATAGTCGCTGGCGGGATTGGGGAAGAGTTCCGGGCTATTATCGGAAGAGGCGGCCTCTATGCCGCTGGCCCTTTGGCGGGAAAAGAGAAATGCATAGGCAGCCGGAAATGCCGGCCCCCAGAATGTTTCGGAGTGCGAGCCGTCCGGGTCAATCCTGAAAAGGAGGCGCTCGCGTGCCATGCCGCGGCTGAGCAATGCGCTGTCGCATTTCCGGAGGTCTTCGCGCATGGAACGGCTTTCCTTTCCGCCTGCCAGCAGGTAGATGCGGGTGGGGCCCGGTATCTGCAAGGTGTCCATCCAGCTCCAAACCTTCTCTGAAAACCAGAGGGAGGGACTGAAGACGCCAATCTTTCCGAAAACCTGCGGGTATCTCAATCCGCCATAGAGCGAGATCAGCCCGCCCATCGAGCTGCCCATGATGCCCGTGTGCCGGGGTCCTTTGCGTGTGCGATAGAGCGAATCGATGCGGGGCTTGAGGGTGTTTACAATAAATTGCATGTAGGCCTCGCCTTCACCGCCCCCGTATTGCGGATTTTTCCAGGGCGAATACTCATCGAGGCGTCTGCCTCCCCCATTGTCGATGCCCACTACAATAATGCCCGAATCACCCTCTGCAAAAAGTGTATTGAGCCGTTCATCAACTTTCCATTCTTCCAGAAAGCTGCTCTTTCGGTCGAAGAGATTTTGCCCGTCATGCATATAAAGTACGGGATACGAATGTCCGCTGCTGTCGTAATCGGGGGGCAGGTAAATCCAGATGCGCCTGAAGCGTTTCAGCTGCGGCATGTAGAAAGAATCGCTCAGTACCGCCACATTCCACGCAGCGGTGGATTGTCCGCCCGTCTGATTTTCCCACCCTGCAATCTGCAGGTACAGGGTATCTCCGGATTTTACGTTGGCTTTGCGATTGGGGATATAGCCGCCTGCGGCACTTCCTTCCACGCTTGACCAGCTGCCGCGGGTAAACTTAAACTCAATGGCTCCGTCCGGCAGATTCAAGGTGATCAGGTAGCGGCCTGTGCTGTCGGCATGCAACTCATAAGAGGGATGGCCCGGGTCCCAGTTGTTGAAGTTGCCCGCAATGAAAATGGGGTCACCGGGCAGGGTGGAAGCGGGCAGGCGATCGACAAGGAAGGTGACTTGGGAGATAGCCGTATTCGCCATGAGAAAGAAAACGAGGAGGGAAAAATATTTCATGAGGCAAAGTTACTGTACACGGGCGATGGATGCCGGCAGCCCCATTGCTCCGCCTTTGCTTTTTCCTGCAAGGACATAAAAAACATGCTTCATGAGCTAAATTTGCAGTTCTTAATCAAAGGAAACAATATGAAGATAGGTATCATCCGGGAAGGAAAAATACCCCCCGACACGCGGGTTCCGCTTACGCCTCTGCAATGCAAAAATCTGATGCAGGAATACAGTGGCCTTGAGATTGCGGTGCAGTCCTCAGACGATCGCTGTTTTACGGATGATGAATACCGCGAAATGGGTATCCCGGTGCTGGAAGAAATGGGCGATTATGACATACTTTTCGGGGTCAAAGAGGTGCCCGTTGAACAACTGATACCCGGCAAAACCTACTTTTTCTTTTCGCATACCATCAAAAAACAAGATTACAACCGCCATTTGCTGCGCAGCATTCTCGAAAAGAAAATCCGCCTCATCGACTATGAGTGCCTGCGCGACAGCAATGGAGAGCGCATTATCGCCTTCGGGCGCTGGGCCGGCATCGTGGGTGCGCACAACGGATTGATGGCCCGCGGCAAGCGCACGGGGGCATATCATTTTCCGAGGGTGTACAAGACCCGCAATTATGCCGAATTGAAAGCCATCTACAATCACTATACCCTGCCTCCGGTTAAAATCGCAGTGACGGGAGGCGGGCGTGTTTCGTCCGGAGTGGTGGAGGTGTTGGAATATCTTCGCATTCACCCCGTCAGTCCGGGGCAATTTCTCGAAGAAGAATTTCCTTATCCGGTCTTTACCCAGCTGCACTCATCCGATTTGTATGAAAAGGCAGACGGCTCTTTCCGACTGAAGGAATTTTATGAAAATCCCGCAGACTATCGTTGCAAGTTCAGACCTTTTACCCGGGCAGCGGATATGCTGATCAACGGCATGTACTGGGACCCGCGGGCTCCGGTGCTTTTTACGCGCGAAGAAATGCTTGAGCCGGGGTTTCGTATTCGCACCATTGCGGATATTACCTGCGATATCAACGGATCGGTGCCGGCCACCATCCGGCCGAGTACCATCGAAGACCCGGTCTACGGCTACAACCCGATGACGGGTGAGGAAGAAACCCCGTACAGCGATCATGTGGTGGATGTGATGGCGGTGGACAACCTGCCCAATGAACTGCCCCGCGATGCATCCGAAGATTTCGGCTCCATGCTGACGGGCCAGGTGATTCCCGAGCTGATGAAATCGAAGAGTGAGATACTTGAGCGGGCGAGCATAGCGGCAGAGGGGCGTTTGACTTCCCATTTTTCCTACCTCGAAGATTATGTGGCCGGCCGCGAGTAAGGAGCGAATGCCGGTCAGCAGCGGCCCGGATATGCTTCCAAAGCCCCTTCCAGGCATTTGAGTGCTTTGCGCAGGTCTTCTTCGCAGAGCACATAGGCAATGCGTACCTGTTTTTTCCCAAGTTCGCTGTTCGAGTAGAATCCTGATGCAGGGGCCAGCATAACGGTTTCGCCTTCGCAGGAGTATGACTCAAGCAGCCAGCGGCAAAATCGGTCGCTGTCGTCTACCGGCAGTTGGGCCATGGCATAGAACGCTCCGCGGGGCGTAGGACAGATGACCCCCTCCATGCTTTGAAGCGCTTCGACCACCACATTTCTCCGCTGCACATATTCGGCATTTACTTTTTGGAAATACTGCTCATCGGTGTCCACGGCTGCTTCGGCCAGCACTTGCCCGAGGGTGGGCGGGCTCAGCCGGGCCTGGGCAAATTTCATGGCGGTAGCATAGAGGGCCCGGTTTTTTGTGACCAGGGCTCCTACGCGCGCTCCGCATGCGCTGTAGCGCTTGCTGATGGAATCCACCATCACCACATGCTCTTCGCAGCCTTCCAGCTCCAGCACCGACTTGTGCACCTGCCCGTCATAGGCAAATTCACGATAGACTTCATCGGAAAAAAGAAAGAGATCATATTTCAAAATGAGTTGGCGCAGCGATTCCAGCTCTTCATCAGAGTAGATGTAGCCTGTGGGATTATTGGGGTTGCAAATGATGATGGCTTTGCTGCGTTCGTTGATCAGCGCTTCGAAATCAGAGATCGAAGGCAAGGCAAATCCGTCTTCGATGCGTGCCGTGACGGGCCGTACCCTGATGTTGCCGGCTGTGGCAAAGCCGTTGTAGTTGGCATAAAAAGGCTCGGGAATGATGACCTCATCGCCCGGATCGAGGCAGGAGAGAAGCCCGAAGAGGATGGCCTCCGAGCCGCCCGTGGTGATCAGTATTTCTCCGGGGTCGACATCCAGCCCGAAGCGGGCATAATAGCCGCTGAGTTTCTCGCGATAGGAGGCGTATCCGTTGGAGGGGCTGTATTCAATGACCTTGCGATCGAGCCCGCGGATGGCCTCCAGGGCCGTCTCCGGTGTTTCGATATCGGGCTGCCCGATGTTGAGGTGATAGACTTTGACGCCCCGCCTTTTGGCTTCATCGGCAAAGGGGACGAGCTTCCTTATGGGAGAGGCAGGCATCTCGTGCCCGCGCTGTGATAGTTTCGGCATGGGGCAAAAATAGAAATTTGAATGCTTAATCCTTCTTTTTCTTTCGACTTCTCCCGGCCTTTCGTTCCGTACTATTGCGGGGCCTCTGATTTCTCTTTTTGCAGGTCAGAAGCGCTTTTTTCCTTGCGAAAGAGCCACAGGAGCCACAGGGCCGAAAGCAGCGCATAGGCAAAGGCTAAATAGAAAATGTACACGGGCTGCCCGGAAGCCTTCCATAAAAAGCCTGCTGCCGGAATGCCGGGCAACAGTCGCAGTGCTTCGATCAGCAGGGCCCGGGGCTGCCGGTCGAGCAGCAGACCGATGCTGAGCGAAGTCCACAAGAGCAGCACAGCCATCCCGGCTTTCAGGGCCGGCTGCCATCCCTGGAAATTGAATAGAAAGTAGCTGGCCAGGCCCAGCAGTATCAAAAACTGAAAGAATGCATAGGCCCGGAGCTTTTTCGGGATATGCTTGTCAAACTTGCGGTAGCTCTCCTTCTTCACAGGGGGTGCCGGTCGATAGCCTCCCATGTACTCAGGGAGCCAGCCCGGCTTGTAAAAAAGATAACGCAGCTTGTCGGCCCGCTGCGGAATTTTCTTCAGCTCTTTCCACATAAGGGCCGGATGGCTGAAATTGGCCCGGATCGGATCCCAGCTCTTCAGGGGGGCGGTGATGCCGTATGTGGGCGGCTCTTCTTCCTTTTGGTAGGTGCCGAAAAGCATATCCCAGAGGATGAAAACGCCCCCGTGGTTTTTGTCAATGTACTTCGGGTCGCGCCCGTGGTGAACCCGATGCAGGGAGGGAGTTACAAGAAGATATTCCAGGGGGCCCAGGCGGCCGATCCACTGCGTATGTACCCAAAACTGATAGAGGGTGGTGAAAGCCGCAGCAAGCACAAAATCAAAAGGATCGAAGCCTATGACGGCCAGCGGCAGATAAAAAAGGGAAGTCCAGATGACCTGAAAAGAGCTCTGTCGCAGTGCTACAGTCAGGTTGTAGTCCTCGCTTTGATGGTGCACCACATGGGCACTCCAAAATAAGTTTACCTCATGGCTCATCCTGTGGGCCCAGTAATAGGCAAAGTCGGTCAGCACAAAAAGCAGGGCAAAACTGTACCATGACGAGGGTATCTGCCATATGCGCAGGTATTTGTAAACCAAGACATAGAGGCCGATGGCAAAGAGCTTTAAAAAGACGCCTGAAATTTGCTGGACGATACCGCAATTGAGGTTGCTTATGGCATCACTGAAGCGGTAAAGCTTCCTTTTGCTCAAATGCCCGGCCAGCAACTCAATACCGATCAGCAGAAAAAAAACCGGTATGGACAGAACGATGGGATTGATGTTCATAATTCCGGCATTGTTGTGATATCATAAACTTAATGCAAAAAACGGAATGTGTCTAAGAATTTATAAGTCGGGAAAACGGGTGCTTCCGGGGTAAGCTTTGGTATGACAATGAGGGCAGGGGTGCATCTTATTTTACCGCTTGCCGGAATTTTATACTTGTATTAATCTCGGTTTTCTCAAAGCTTTGGGTAAGCTATTGAGGATGCCCATTCGGATAAGTTGGGTCTTTTCATTTAAAAAGCAATATTCAGGCTAATATGCGCCATGGTCTGATCCGTAGAGCAGGGGTGGAAGCGAATACTTCAAAAGCTGCAAGGAGCAATAAGGATAAAATTCAAAATGACCCGGTCGTGGCATAGGCCACTACCGGGATGAAAAAAGCATATGGAAAATGACTTTTATCATCATTATTTGAAGATATACGGCCGTTCTTGCATTGTGGCAAATGTTACTATAATAAAAATGAGACCGGAATGCCAGTTAAAAGCTATATAGCTTTTCCCCGGGTGGGAATGAAAGAGCAACTTATTGAGGTATTGAAGAAAACCCCGCACTGTGAGGTGATGCCGGCACTTAACAAAGACGTGCTGGTGCTGGTTACCGATACAGCGGATGATCAGGAGGAGGAAGCCCTCCGTCAAATTTTGTACGGAATTAAGGAATTGGCGCATTTAAATCTGGTCTCCGGGTATAGTGATAAAATCAATCAAACAGATGAAAAATCATCGGAACATGACAATGAATAGAAGACACTTTCTTAAGAAGGCTGCTGCAGCATCGGCAATGGCAGCTGTGGCCGCCATGCTGCCGGGAGTACTTTTTGCCTCGGATATTGAAAGCGATCACTTTCCCCCGGGAATTGACTGGACCAAAGCGCCCTGTCGTTTCTGTGGAGTAGGATGTGGAATTTTGGTCGGAGTTCAGAATGGAAAAGCCGTAGCCGTAAAAGGCGATCCCAACAGCAGTGTCAATAAAGGTATGCTATGTGTAAAGGGATATCATCAGACCATGTGTATTTCTTCGGCAGATCGGCTTACCAAAGCATTGGTAAAGAAGCATGGCAAGTACGTAGAAACCTCAATGGAGGAAGCCCTTGACCTTGTGGCAGCCAAAATGAAGGAGACCATCGACCGGCATGGCAAAGATGCTGTTGCCATGTACACTTCGGGTCAGTCCACCATTCCCGAAGGATATGTGGCTTCGAAGCTTATGAAAGGTGCCATCGGCACGAATAATCTCGAGTGTAATGCCAGGCTGTGCATGGCCAGTGCAGTGGCCGGTTTCCTTACCACTTTCGGAGCGGATGAACCCATGGGATGTTATGAGGATATCGACCATGCCAATGTTTTTATACTCTGGGGAAATAATATGGCTGAAATGCATCCGGTTCTTTTTTCGAGGCTTCTGGACAAGCGTCTTACGCGAAAAGATGTGTCAATAATTGATCTGGCCACCCGTACTACCAGAACAAGTAAGGCTGCGGATAAGT
The DNA here is from genome assembly GCA_026981615.1 of Chitinophagales bacterium. GTDB lineage: Bacteria > Bacteroidota > Bacteroidia > Chitinophagales > S012-47 > S012-47. Next base: position 8,295 of record JALSIH010000103.1, on the reverse strand, counting down.
CCATCCTCTTTAAGCCACAGGGTGATCTGGCTATTGCCAATGCTATTTGTTATGAGTTGATAAACAACGGATGGGTCAATAAAAGCTTCGTAGAAAAACATGTCGTTTTTCGAAAAGGAAAAACAGATATCGGATACGGCCTGGAAGACAAGTTTGCGTTTAAAGACGAAGCTCAGCCGATTGACTTTGAGCAATACAAAAGCTTTTTAGAAGATTATCGGCCCGATAAAGTCGAAGCACTAACGGGAGTTTCGGCCGGAGACATCAAATTCCTGGCCTCATTGTACGGTAATCCGAATAAAAAGGTGGTTTCCTTTTGGTGCATGGGCATGAACCAGCATACGAGAGGCACTTGGATGAATAATCTGGTTTACAACATTCACTTGCTTACCGGCAAGATATCGCAGCCCGGTAATGGTCCGTTTTCGCTGACCGGTCAGCCGAGCGCCTGCGGAACGGCCCGTGAAGTGGGTACCTTCACCCACAAATTGCCCAAGGGTGTGGTTACCAATAAAAAACACCGTGAATTGGCCGCCAAAATATGGAAAGTGCCCTATGATCGGATACCGGATAAGCCCACCTACCATGCTACGGAAATGTTTCGGGCGGTGGACAGGGGCGAGATTAAGTTCATATGGATTCAGGCCACCAATCCCCTGGTGTCATTGCCCAAAACCAGCCGTTATAGGCCGGGGATGCAGAAAAAAAGTTGTTTTATCGTGGTGTCCGATGTATTTCCGACTCCTACTACCGATGTGGCGGATGTGATCTTGCCGGCTGCCTGGCATATTGAAAAAAGCGGTTTGTACGGGAATTCGGAACGAAGGACACAATACTGGGACAGAATGACCGATGCACCCGGTGAGGCCATGCCCGATGCATGGATGACTATCGAGGTGGCCAGGCGAATGGGATATGGCGACCTTTTTCCCTATAGCAAGGAAAAGCATCACGAGGAAATCTACAATGAGTACCGGCAGTTTCATGCCGGCAAGCAACATAACATGGCTCCTCTTGCGATATTAAAGAAAAGAAGCGGGGTAATCTGGCCATACATCGAAGAAACAGGTAAGTCGACTCTTTGGCGTTATAATTCAAAATACGATCCTGCCTGTGACCCGGATAAAGATTTTGATTTTTACGGAAATGCCGATGGCAAAGCCGTCATTTGGCAACGTCCCTACGAAGCTGCCCCCGAAATGCCGGACAATGAGTATCCTTTTTGGCTAAATACCGGCAGGGTGATTGAACATTGGCATACGGGCTCCATGACCAGAAGGATACCGGTATTGCACCAAGCTGTTCCTCATGCCTATGTAGAACTCCATCCCGATGATGCCCGGCAACTGGGCATTGTAAATGGTCAAAAGGTAAAAGTCATTTCGCGCAGGGGCACTACCATATTGCCGGCATCCATAAATGAACGGGGCTTGCCCGCCAGGGGTCAGGTTTTTGTCCCGTTTTTCGATGAAAAGATGCTGATCAATGATGTCACGCTGGATGCTTTTTGTCCGATCTCAAAAGAGCCTGATTACAAGAAATGTGCGGTTAGAATTGAAAAGCTGTAACTATGGGCAGAAGTAATGTGATCATTGGTTTTTGGATAGTGCTTTTGGCGGCTGCCGGTCTTATTTTTATTACCAGCCTATCGGAAGAGCAATCACTGACCGGGGACAAAGCCGAGGCCACCGGGCCATCGGGCAGCCTGCCCGTAGAAGAAGGTGTTTTCAGACTATCAGGCAATGCCGTGGAATTCATGAGATTGTATAACAGTGGTATTCAGGGCCATATGGATATAAATGGCTATTACAGCCGGAGAGCCTTTCCGGGGGCCCCGCCTGTTATCCCTCATCCTGTAGAAGAATTTCCGGAGAATATGGGTAAATACTGTTTGCAATGCCATGGAAAAGGTGGCTATGTGGCTCAACTTAGCGCCTTTGCTCCGCTAACCCCGCATGCTGACCTTATCAATTGCCTGCAATGTCATGTGCCGGTGAAGACCTCAGGTACCTTTGCGGCCAGTACATGGATACGGCCGGCAGCCCCTGAAACCGGCCGTCAGGCCCTGCCGGGCAGCCCGCCTGTCATCCCGCACGATCTTCAGATGCGCAGCAATTGCCTCTCTTGTCATGGCGGGCCCTCGGCACCCGTGGAAATCCGGGTTTCGCACCCGGAACGGGTCAATTGTCTGCAATGTCATGTCCCGAATGAAGGAACCAGCAATAAGAATACTATATGGACAAGATAAGCATGATACGAAACGGCTGGCGATTCCTGATGCGGTCGCTGGGCCCAGGGGCCGTTCTGTTTGGAATCCTGGTGCTTGGCTCGTGCAGTGCCCCGGCCCATGAGGATCAAGGCCCCCTTGCTAAAATTGAAGAGCATGGCAAAGAAGCAAAAGTTTATCCGCTTACTTCGGAGCCTTTTACCTTCTATATTAAGAAGATCCCTGTCAGGAATGCCGAAGACGACACAATGTTTTATATACCTGACCGTCTCGGTCAACTGAGCTCTTTCCCTTGCAGCAGGTGCCATAGCGAGCCATTGGACCACTTGAAGTCAACAGACCCAACGGTTAAAAAGGCTCATTGGGACATTGCCCTGACACACGCAACGGAAGAGGTGCTCAACTGCAAAGTCTGCCATAGTGAGAAGGATATGGATTATCTGAGGCTAAATAATAATTCAACGGTAGATTTTAACAACAGCCATCGCAGTTGTGCCCAATGTCATGCAAGCGAATATAAGGATTGGATAGGGGGGGCGCATGGCAAGCAACTAGGGGCTTGGGTACCCCCCAGGGTTTCGGCCACCTGCGTTGATTGCCACAATCCGCACTCACCGGCCCTCGAAACCCGCTGGCCGGCACGGCTCAATACCATAAAAATCAAGGAGTTGGACCCAAAATAAAGCATATGTTATTCAATCGGAAAAATAAAGTCAAAAAAAATCAAAAAGCCGATCTGACTTTCAGCGAAGAACAGGGGAAGATGGATAATCGCCCTGCAAACGAAGGGGTCGAGCAGGTAATAAACAAACCGCAGGATAGAAGAACTGCCATGAAAGGACTGACCGCCATGTTGCTTTCCGGTGCAGGCTTGCTTAATAGCAGTTGCAGTCTGACGGCAGGTGAAGATGAACAAGACCTTGCTCAACTGAAGTGGGAAGAGTATTTCAAGGGAAATTACCGGCTTATGACTCCTGAAGAAAAGAAAGAAACAGTCAGGCGCCTGGAACGAATGTATGAACTCAACAACGGAGGCAAAATTAATATTTCTGACAAAGGCCCCCTGAAGGATGTGCTTTATGGTTATGCTTTTAATATCTCAAAGTGCCGGGGTTATATGGACTGTATCAACGCCTGCATTAAGGAAAACAACCAAGATCGAAATTCACAGATGCAGTATATCCGTATTCATGAGTTTGAGAACGGTCGAATGGACTTTGCCATGGCAGACGACAATTTCTACCATGAGGTGCCGGCAGCCGGGCATTTTTACATCGGCACCCAATGTTTTCATTGCGACAATCCTCCTTGCGTGGATGTTTGCCCGGTAAAGGCCACCTGGAAAGAGAAAGACGGAATTGTGGTGATCGATTATGACTGGTGCATCGGCTGCCGCTATTGTGAGGCGGCCTGCCCGTATGATGGCAGGCGCTTCAACTGGTCTGACCCGCACGTGCCTGAAAACGAGCTAAACAAGGATCAGCATTATCTGGGCAATCGTCTGCGGAAGAAAGGGGTGATGGAAAAATGTACGTTTTGTATTCAACGTACCCGCAGCGGGGCCAACCCGGCATGTGTGGAAGCATGCCCCACAGGAGCCAGAATATTCGGCAATTTGCTTGATCCCAAGAGCAGCATACGCTGGGTACTGGAAAATAAAAAGGTATTCAGATTAAAAGAAGACTTAGGCACGGAACCAAAATTCTGGTATTTCATGGATTAGCCGGAGATAAAACCTGGAAAATGATAAAAGTAGTATTTCGGATGATTTCGGATGGGCTGAAAGAAGCCACCAAAGGAAGTACAGCCTACCATATTTGGATGGCCACACTCACATTGTTGATGTTGTTTGGCACTTATGCCTACTATCAGCAAATTGTTCACGGCCTTTCCGTAACCGGCATGACCGACCGGGTTAGCTGGGGACTCTATATCTCCAACTTTACTTTCTTAGTAGGGGTTGCCGCTGCTGCTGTCATGCTTGTACTGCCCACTTATATTCTGAAAGACATTGATTTTTCCCAGGCAGTACTTATCGGAGAAGGCCTGGCCGTAGCAGCATTGATTATGTGCCTGGCATTCGTAACTGTGGACATGGGCGGCCCCGCCCGTCTCTGGCATATTATTCCGGGTATAGGTAATTTGAACTGGCCCGCATCCATGTTGGCCTGGGATGTCATTGTACTAAACGGATACCTGTTTATCAATATCACCATACCATTTTATATTCTATACCACCATTATCTGGGTAAGAAGCCCAAGAAATCGGTGTACCTGCCGGGAGTACTCATTTCCGTCTTCTGGGCTGTTGGTATTCATCTGGTTACTGCTTTTTTATATGCAGGTTTGCCTGCTCGTCCTTTTTGGAACAACGCATTGCTGGGGCCGCGTTTTCTGGCCTCGGCTTTCGCTGCCGGCCCGGCTCTCATCATCCTTGTACTGGCCATCATCCGTAAGTATACCGACTACTACATTGCCGATAAAACCATAAATAAAATAGCCATGGTGGTTACCGTAGCTGCTCAGATAAATCTGATCATGCTGGGTTCCGAGCTTTTTAAGGAGTTTTATAGTGTCACCCACCATAGCAGCAGTGCAATTTATATGTTTTTTGGTATTGATGGCAAGAATGCCCTGGTACCCTGGATTTGGACTTCCATCGCTTTAAACCTCTTGGCTACCCTGGCTCTTACTTACAACCGCTTCAGACGCAATCATACCGTTCTTTTCATCTCGTGTGCCGTATTATTCCTGGCAATTTGGATTGATAAAGGAATGGGGCTTATCATTCCGGGGTTCATACCCGGCCCCTGGGGAGAAATTGTAGAATATTTTCCCACATGGGTTGAAATTGGGGTCACCACCGGCATTTGGGCGCTTGGGGCATTTGTGTTTTCTCTGCTGGTCAAGGTGGCCGTGTCCATCGAATTGGGAAAAATGCAATATCGCAATCGGCAATAGGGCAAATGTATTGTAATAGTGCTATGACTTAAATAAGCATATCAGATGACTATTGTCATATAGTTAAGCCGGAAGAAATTGTTTTTTACTGCCCATACTTAATCATAATAAATTGGAAATCATGAAACATTTTCTACTGATCCTGATCCTAACCGGACTTGCATTAGATGCCGGAGCGCAATTTACTCTGGCCGGTGAAATACGCCCGCGTGCCGAATTTCGCAATGGCTTTAAAGCACCACCGGAGAAAGGCGTGCCACCGGCCTTTTTTATTGAACAACGTTCTCGTGTCTATTTCAACTACAAAAATGATTCGCTGCAGCTGAAAATTTCATTTCAGGATGTCAGGATATGGGGTAGTGTAAGCCAGATTTATAAATCGGACCCAAACCTGCAGAATGTCCACGAGGCATGGGGGCAATTCAATTTCAATGATAAATTCGGCATACGGGCCGGTCGCATGGAACTGGCCTATGATGGCGACCGCTTTCTGGGAAATCTTGACTGGGCAGCTCAGGCAAGAAGCCACGATGCCTTGTTATTCCTCTGGAAGAATAATAAAGGCGTGAGACTGGATATAGGCGTGGCTTACAACCAAAATTGGCGCTTCGAGCCTTCCTGGCTTAATCAGAACTTCTACGACCATTCTTTAACTAACAATTATAAGACCATGCAATTTGCCCGTCTTGAAAAGAAATCCGAATCAGGAAACCTGGCTCTTTTCTTTCACAATGACGGACGGCAGCTGGCTGCCGACTCGTCAATGGCCTATAGGCAAACCTTTGCCATTATTGCTAACAAAAAGATCGGAGTGCTAAAACTTAGTAGTGAATTGTATTATCAGAGCGGTAAAAACGGGAGGGGCCAACCCGTAAATGCCCTTCTTGCCAGCTTCTATGCTACCTTAAACACCGGGCTTACTCCCATTACCCTGGGCGGAGAGTATCTTTCGGGCACGAGCAGTGCTGCTGCAGCTGATAACCGGGACAATGCTTTTGCCCCTCTCTACGGTACAAACCATAAGTTTTACGGTCTTATGGACTATTTCTATGTCGGAAACCCTCATGGAAATATAGGATTGATCGACCTGAACATCAAAACCAACTTCAAGCTGGGAAACAGTGACGCATTCCTGGCTCAAGTGCATCATTTTATGAGCCCGGTTGAGATACCGGACCCGGCCAATCCCGGAGCTGCCATGACGAGCTCACTCGGTACTGAAATTGATCTTGTGTACAACAGGCGCTTACATGAATTCGTAACACTGAAAATTGGCTATTCACAGATGTTTGCCAGCGAATCAATGAATGAGATTAAGAGGGTAGGTGATGCCGCTGCTTTCAATAACTGGGCCTGGCTAATGGTCACATTCAAGCCAACACTTTTCGATAGCAGTAAAAAGAATTAATTCATAGCCTGAACCGGCTCGCTGAGATATTCTTCGACTGTTTAAACGGGCTGTTTACATAAAGCATCGTTGCAGTCAACCATGGCAGTACCGGTCCGGCAGTGGACAGTCTGAGAAAATCCGATGCCGTATCTCTATGATGGCGGAAGATATTCGGAGAGAGTTTTCGTTTTTATTAGGATATAAAGATGAGAATAAAAAAAGGGCTGCCTGCATAAAACAGACAGCCCCTTTATATATCCCATGAAAAGCTTCCTATTTGTCCTGGTTAATCACGTTTTCGTTTTTCGGAGCACCTTCAAGTTCCTCTTTCTTTACCACTTCCCCCTGGAAGTAGAGACGCATCGGAGAGTTAACGGCATTGGAAACTACAGTAATGGGCTTTTTGAAGTTGCCCATGCGTGCAGCATTGTACTGAGCCGTCACGTATCCTTTCTCGCCCGGCATAATGGGGTCTTTGGTCCAGCTCGTCACCGTACATCCGCAAACTTTTTGCACGTTTTGGATGATCAGCGGCTCGTTGCCAATGTTGGTGATTTCAAATTTGTGCTTGGCCGGTATCCCCTGAGGTATTTTTCCAAAGTTGTAAGTCGTTTCGCTTACTTCCATTTTCGGTCCGTCAGCAGCCTCGGGATCCGTATTCTGGGCAAAAATGTTTGAGGTGGCAAAGAGGGAGAAAATGGCCAGAAGGGTCAGTACTTTCTTCATAATGCTATCGATTTTTTGGTTTAAGATTTTCGTTTTAACGGTTTAAAAATAGTGCCGGATCGCACTTTTGTAAAATCTTTAACAAGTGATTAACAAAAGAAGCCCGATCCTGCGCTTCATGCGGAATACAAATTCGGCCAGCCGCCTGAAAGTTCCGTAAAACAGAAGCGGGGAAGCATCCGAAAATGCTAACTTTGCCGATTCAAATGAAAATGATGAAGAGCAAGATGTCAAATCTTTTTTACGAACTGAAAGTGCATGCGAGAGAGGCCGTTTCGCAACTTTACGGGCAAAAGCCCGAACTCGCTGATATATTGATACAGGTGACGCGCAAAGAATTTGAAGGAGACCTGACGCTGGTGGTCTTTCCTTTTACCCGCCACTCGCGAAAGGGCCCCGAAGAGACGGCCCGTGAGTTGGGCGAAAAAATACGAACTCTTTTTCCGGCCGTGGAGCGCTTCAATGTCGTAAAAGGATTTCTCAACCTCCGCCTGAGCGATGCCTACTGGGCAGGCAGGCTCATGAGCCGCGAGGAGGAAAGGCCTTTCGGAAACAGCCGGAACAGGACCCGCACCGTGCTGGAATACTGCGGGCCCAATACCAACAAACCCCTGCACCTGGGCCATGTGCGCAACATGGTCATCGGATACTCCATGGCTAATATTCTGGAAGCAGCCGGTGAGGAGGTGCACAAAGTGAATATCTACAATGACCGGGGCATCGCCATCTGCAAGTCGATGGTGGCCTGGCTGCATCGCGGCCGGGGGATGACCCCGCAGGAGGCCGGAGAGAAAGGAGACCATTTCGTAGGGCGCTTTTATGTGGAGTTTGCCCGAATGCACCGGGAAGAAACGGAAGCACTGAAAGCCAAAGGCCTGGATGCGGAAAAGGCGGCAGAGGAGGCACCCGTGATGAAGGAAGCCCGCGAAATGCTGCGCAAATGGGAAGCCGGGGACCCGGAAACCCTGGAGCTCTGGAAGACCATGAATGC
>JALSIH010000102.1 GCA_026981615.1 Chitinophagales bacterium | reverse complement strand
TGAATGCTTCTTTCTTTGATTTTGGGAAAAAGAGGTGCCTGGCGATTGGTGATTGGTGATTGGTGATTGGTGATTGGCGATTGGTGATTGGTGGTTGGTGACGGGTGATTGGTGATTTGTGGTTAGTGATTGGAGGTTGGTGATTGGTGCTTGGTGATTCGTGATTTGTGGTTAGTGATTGGAGGTTGGTGGTTGGTGATTGGTGCTTGGTGATTTGCGATTTGTCATCCAGAGTAAGCTTATCCGATCGGATATGCTGTATCGTTCCGATGCTCATTTCATTCGATCGGAATGTTCCAAAGGATAAGACAAATCCACTTTAAAAGTTCAAGCATGCTTTCATGATCCTGGCAGAGCGAAGCGATCGTCAGGTCGCAACCCCCGAATTGAACAACGCAAGCCTCGGGACAAGGGATCATCCATGGCCTGCATCAAAAGCAATGCTGCAGGCAGCAAAGGGCCGCAAAGAAAAGGAAATCAGCTTATTTCGCGGAAGAGCGAGACATATCGCTCCTTCAGGCTTTGCATCGAGTATTCCCGGCTGATTTTCTCCCGGCCCCGGGCACCCATTTTTTCCCTCAATTCCGCATCCTCAATCAGGAGGGAGAGCTTTTCGATCCATTCCTCCTCTCCGGCTGCGAGAAATCCGTTGACGCCCTCCTCGACTATCGCGGTATTGACCCCCACGGGCGAGGCCAGCACCGGAAGGCCCAGCGCCATGTATTGCAAGAGCTTGAATCCGCACTTTCCGCGGCTCCATTCGTCATCGGGCAGGGGCATGATGCCGATGTCGATGCCGGCCAGTTCCTCCACCTCCCGCTCGAGGCTCCAGGCGGTGCTCTCCAGGCCGATCTCCGGATAAAATTCCCGGCTGTTGCTGATCAGTTTAAAGGAAATGCGCCCGCCATATTTTCCCTTCAGCTTCCGCAATACGGGCAGCAGGGTCTCAAAATGCTTAACCGTGCTCTCCGAGCCCGTCCATCCGATGCAGATGACATCACCATTGCCGGCTGCTGCCTGCGGCCGGTGGTACTCCGTATCGATGCTGGTCGGTATCACGGCCACGTGGCGGGCGTGCTGCCGGGCATAGGCCGCCAGAAAATCGTTGCCGGTAATGACGAGGTCGGAGAGGCGGCATATTTCCGCTGTTTTGCCCGGATTTTTCAAGAAAGAAAGTTTGCGGTTGCCCTCACTGACCTCCATCAGCCAGATGGCATCGTCAAAATCGAAGACGAGCCGGGCTCCTCTTTTCTTCAGCCTCCGCTCAAAAAAGGTGTTGCCCAGCATGAAAGCTTCGCGATAGACGAAGGCGATATCCCCGGGCTGCACTTGGCGCAGTTCGCGCAGGCGCTGAAAAAACTTGCGCAGCACGAGCAGGGCCTTGGCCGCATAACGCCCCCTGCCGTAAAAGATGCGGTCGTCTTTTTCATTGAGAAGGGCATGCCAGCGAATGTCAAAACCCGCTTCGCGCAAGGCAGGCAGGTACTGCTCGCAGCGGAAACGCTGACCGGGCGATCGCCCGGGACGGTGGTGCACAAAGTAATGTATGACCGCTGTTTTTCTCATGCCGGCAGTTCCCTGTAAATTTTATCATATAAATCAACGCCCCGCTCCAGCGAAAACCACTCAGCGGCCGCTTTTCGATAGTGCCCGGCCGGCTTTTCCTTCAATGCATCGAGGCGGGCAACGGCTTCTTCAAAAGCCTTCTCATCCAGCGATTCAAGCGCTATTCCGGCATCAAAGCGCTTCACCAGCATGGCCACATCGCCCACCCCCGCATTGCAAATGACGGGTTTGCCCATGGCCAGTATCTCGCCCATCTTGGTAGGCGAGGAAGCCTGTTTGGAGAAGCCCGGTTTGATAAAGAAGAGTCCGAAATCAAAGAGAGAAACCCATTGCGGCACTTCCCGGTAGCCGGCCGGCCGGATGAGGATATCTTCGGCCGGAAGTCCCAGTTCCGTGGCCCTTTTTCGCAGGCGCTCCGGATCGTCACGGGTAATCATCAGCAGCACGGCCCGCCTCTTTTGGCGCAGGATGCGGAAAAAACGCAGCATCTCGTCCGTCAAATACCAGGTACCCGTAGAACCCAGATAACCGATGGTCAGCGCTCCTTCCGGGATGCCGGCCTTCCGCCTCAACGCCTCATTTTCGGCCGGGCCGAAGCGGGAAAAGTCGAAATGCCGCATGTCGGTGCAGGTGGGAATGACCGTGACCGGAGCAGCCGCAGCGGGTGCCAGTTCTTCCTCGATAATTTTTTTGCCCGCCACCGTGAGCGATACGATATGAGCGGCTTCGTAAAGCAGCTTCTTTTCTGCCTTTTTAAAATAGCGGTATATCCAACGGTAGAGCAGGCGGCTCTGCGGCCAGAGCCCTCCGTCCACGCGCTCATCGGGCCAGAAGCCCCGCATATCGAAGATAAAGCGGGCACCCGTCTTGCGCTTCACCGCCCTGCCTGCCATGGCCGGCAGATACCCCCGGCAGTGCACGATATCCAGCGAATGCAAACGGGCCAGTTTCAGAGCTCTGCGCTTCATCCTTTGCAAATCATAGACAGCCGACAGCACGGGCGGACGGGCATGATATTTCAGGGGATGCCACTCGATGCCGGCTGCTTTGACGGACTGCTTCAAGGCCTCGCCTGCCCGGGCAAAGGAAGCCGGTTTTTCAAAACTTAAAAGATGAATCTCGTGCCCCCGCTCCCGCAGTCCGCGCAGGTAGGGCAGCACCTGCGACTGTCCCAGGGGGTCGCTCATGCCGTCATATGAGATGTAGAGGACACGGCTCATGGCTTGCCGGGGTTTCGATATAGCGCTTTGAGGGTGTCGCCCTTCCCCGTAGCCGACAACACTGCGTTCACTCCGTTCTTAATCCACTTCATATACCATTTCTTCTCTGCACTTACTCTTATTCGCTCATCGGTGGAGACCGGTG
>JALSIH010000101.1 GCA_026981615.1 Chitinophagales bacterium | reverse complement strand
GGCTTGATGGCATCTTTCAGCAGCAGGGCCATGGCACCGCGGGCATGGAGGTCTTTTGCCCAAACGGGCGACTTGTCCCATTTGAAGCCCACGAAGATATTGCCCAGTTTCTCTTTCAGGTCGGCAATGTTTTTTGCCATGCAGAGAATGGCCATCACCTCGCTGGCCGGAGTGATGTTGAAGCCGTCTTCCCGAGGCACTCCGTTGGCGGTACCCCCGAGTCCGATGACGATTTGCCGCAGGGCACGGTCGTTCATGTCCATTACCCGTTTCCACAATATTTGCCGCGGATCGAGGCCGAGATTGCGGGTTTTTGACTGGAGGTTGTTGTCGATGAGGGCCGAAAGCAGGTTGTTGCTTTTTTCGACAGCCGCAAAATCACCCGTAAAGTGGAGATTGATGTCTTCCATGGGGATCACCTGTGAATATCCGCCTCCGGCCGCTCCGCCCTTGATGCCGAAAACCGGGCCGAGAGACGGCTCGCGCAGCACTACGGTGGCTTGTTTTCCGATTTTGTTGAGCCCCTCGGTCAGACCGATGGAGACCGTGGTTTTTCCTTCTCCTGCCGGTGTGGGAGTCATGGCCGTCACCAGTATGAGCGTATTCCGCTTTACTTTTTCTTCATCAATGAGGTGGAGGGAGAGCTTCGCCTTGTACTTTCCGTAGAGCTCGATGTCGTCTTCGCCAATGCCCAGCTTCCGGGCAATATCAACGATTGCCCGGGGCTTTGCCGCCTGTGCAATTTCCAGATCAGAGGGTGTTTTCTTCATTCGCTTGCTGATTAATACATTAAAAAAAGTGGCTTTTTTTGAAGGCAGAAAATTACAAATAAATCCTAATGCTTAAAACGGGTGTCGAGGACCTTGAAAATATGGAGCACAGCCGGAAAAATGGCTTCGATGGATTCGGAAGCACCTCTGGTGGAGCCGGGAATGGCCAGCACCAGGGTTTTGTCCATGAGGCCGGCCACACTGCGAGAAAGCATGGCATAGGGCGTACGATCCTGACCATAAGAACGGATGGCTTCTTCGATGCCCGGTATCTCGCGGTCGAGATAGGGACGAATGCTCTCGGGGGTGATGTCGCGGGGCGACAATCCGGTGCCTCCCGTAAAGATAAGGAGGTCGGGGGCCAGCTGTTTCAGGTATTCCATTTCTTCCTCAATGGCTTCTTTTTCGTCCGGTATGACTTTGTAATATTTTTGTGAAACACCATACTTCGAAAGTTTCTCTGCAATGGCCTTGCCCGCCCGGTCTTCTTTCTTGCCCGCTGCAATGCTGTCGGAGCATACTACGATGGCCAGCTCTGCCGGCCTTTTCATATTCACCGGAAAGCTGCTTTTGCCGCCTTTTTTGGCCAGCAGGCGGATCGAGCGTATCTCGATTTTCGGGTCAACCGGTTTCAGCATATCGTATAAAGTAAGCGCCACAATAGCAGCTCCGTGCATGGCCTCCACTTCCACCCCCGTTTTGTAAATGGTCTTTACTTCCATCGTCACCCTGATTTCCAGGTCTCTGATTTCATAGCCGACTGCGGCATATTCGACCGGCAGGGGATGGCAGTCGGGAATGCTCAGATGGGTATGTTTTACGGCCAGCAACCCGGCCGCCTTTGCCATTTCAAAGACATCGCCCTTCGGCACTTTCTTTTGCTCGATCAATTCGATGGTTTCGGCTTTGCTGACAAGCAGTACGGCCTGCGCTTTGGCATATCTCAGTGTATTGCTCTTGTGCGTAATATCTACCATGGCTCTATCTGTTTCTTTTCCATTGATGGCTTCCGTCTTCCATTATTTCTTTTCCGAATATCGGAGCGCGTGCTTTTACGGCATCTACCAAAAAGGCCAGAGCCTCCCTCGATTGGAGGCGATGAGCGGATGATACAAATACGAAAAAGCAAATGGCTCCGGCTTCAACTTTTCCCAGGCTGTGATAAATATGAAGGCAGGAGAGCTCAAAGCGTGCAAAAGCCTCTTCCCTTATTTCATGGATCACCCTGTTGGCTATCTCTTTTTGAGCGCTGTACTCGATGGCCCGCACTCTGCTGCCCTGCATCTCATCGGCCCGCACCTGCCCGAGGAAGAGGTGATGGGCGCCAATATCTTTCTTTTTTTGATGGGCGGCTATGGAGCCTGCAATCTTTTCCGGGTCGATGGGACCCTGTACAAATACATCTTTCATTCTTTTTGCTTTTATCAGCCTCCCGCAAAGGGAGGAAAGAGGTCCGCCTCATCCCCGGCATGCAGCTTTGCCGCTTTCTGCAATATTTCACCGTTGATGGCCAGCGCGCTTATCTGGCCTTTCAGCAGGGGATGTCTCTCCTCCAGCTTTTTCAGGAGATTTTCAGAATCAGACGCAGCCGGCAATGCCACTTGCTCCGAAGCCGTGCCTGCCAGCTCGGCCAGACGACCAAAATAATTTACCTTGATTTTCATTGCCATTTTTTCCATTCCTCCGGGGTGTTCAGGTTTGCGAAGATTTTCCCGGGCATGTCTTCATAATCCTCCGCTTGAAGGTAGTGATAATTCATTTTTTCGATGGCATCGCGGAGCTTGAAATGCCCGGCAATGATTTGTGCTTCGATCACGGGAAGGGCCTTTTTCGAATAACACGCAGCGAGGGGCTCGATGTGGCCGCCATGCACCGGCACCACGGCATCGAAGCGGGGATGCTTTTGAAGGAGCTTTATCAGGCGGCTGTCGAGAAAGGGCATATCGCAGGCCATGACGAGGCAGTGATCGTTTTGGCAATGCAGCAGGGCCTCGCGAATGCCGGCCAACGGACCGATGTTCGGGTAGCGGTCTTCGAAAAGCGGATATCCAAAGGCCTTCAGACCGGGGTCGCTGCCAACGAGGATCAGTTCATCGCAGTGGAGCCGGAGGGCCTCCATGACCCATTGTATCAACGGCTTCCCCCTGAATTCGCTAAGGGCTTTCGGCCTGCCGAAGCGGCTGCTTTTTCCGCCTGCCAGAATGGCGG
>JALSIH010000100.1 GCA_026981615.1 Chitinophagales bacterium | reverse complement strand
AAATTCCTCAAACCGCTCTATGAAGCGCTTGCAAAAACACCGGAAGGACTAAAGATGGCACATGACATTTATAAAGAAGCCCGTCCAAACTACCACTCGGTCAGCTACGAAACCATTGACGAAATTCTGGACTGGAAGCCCTCCGAAAGCCCGAACTAAAACACAGGGGCATCGCAGCAAGAAAGACAGAAATAGAAATGACCCCGGAATATCGAAAACGCCTGGCAAAGGCCCGGCAAAACGAGGCGGCAAATAAGAAACTTGCGGGCCGCCTAAAGAAGAAAAAGCCCGGGGACCTGGATCGCTTCATAAACGAAGAGGACGAGGCCGCTTTCGAATGCACCGACTGTTTGCAATGTGCCAACTGCTGCAAGACAACCGGACCGAAATTTACAGACCGCGATATCGACCGCATAGCCGGGCACCTGGGCCTGAAGGCTTCGCTTTTTATGCAGCGCTATTTGCAAAAAGACGAAGACGGAGACCTGGTTCTGCAGACACTGCCCTGCCCCTTTCTTGATGCTGACAACTACTGCTCCATCTACGAAGTAAGGCCGAAAGCATGTGCCGACTACCCGCACACCCGGCATCGAAAAATGTACAAACACCTGTCGCTCATGCAGCGCAACAGCCTCATCTGTCCGGCTGTGGCACTCATCTTTGTGAAACTCCGGGAGCACTATGCCTGATGTACTAAAAAATACCCGTCAGCCACTCGTTGACATTCCAGCCGGTGAGGGCATAAATTCCGAAAAAGAAAAGAGACCAGCCGAGAAAGGAGAAGAACATATACGTAAATAATTCGCGCCAGTGGTACCCCAGGGCCAGTCCGGCAATGGTGCCAACGGGAACCGTCAGCAAAACAGGCGTTAAAAAAGCGATTCCCAGCAGGCCGTGGTGATGTTTGATCTTAATAATCAGGCGCGAAGTCCGGTTGACACGAAACATCTTTTTGCCCTTTCTCCTGCGGAGCGCCATGATGCGCTTGCGCAAAAATTCCTCGGCAAGTGTGTAGGCCGCCACCCCCAGCATGCCTCCCGCGGTGCATGCAATCACTGACCAGAAAAAGCTGAGGCCCATCCCCAGCGCCATCATCACAGCCACCACATATTTAAACCCCGCCATCAGCAATACCGATATCAACTTATACAGTTCGGGCATTTTTTTGTGCTTTAATAAATCCCAAGCATGTCGGGATTGCTACAGAAACACTTATTTCTCCTAAAAGATGCACCTAAAATTATAAATCACGGCAAATTTTCAAAGCAGTGGAGCACAAGCGCTGTGTCAACTTCTCTCATTTCTGTGCAGCGGCCAGGTCTTTCATGTAAGCAATGACGGCATAGCGAATATCCTTCCTCAGCCTCTCTGCTTCCCCCGGCTCTTCCACTTCGATGATGCCCTTGTTCTCGCGGTTCAAAAAACCCAGGTTGCTTTCCATTCCCGATAGCAAAAATGCCGGCATGGCGATGGTATAGATGCGCTTCTTATCGATGGGCACTCCGTTAATCATCCATAGGTTTCTCCTGCTATCCGCACTGATATTGGCCCATTGCAGGTACCCCCCGTTCCCCCGGTTTCTTCTTCCGACATTGAGCACTTTTTCGAGCAATTCGCCCTTTATTTTCACCTTTAGCACGGCCCCGCCATAGGGCAGTGTTCGCAGCACATCATACTGGGTTATATCGCCTTTCAGCACGTCATCCACCCGGATGGAGCCGGAATTGAGAATGGCCGCCTCTGCACCCGGAACCGCCTTAAGCATGGCGCTTGCTATTAATTGTGCCAGATTGCCGGGCCGGTTACGGACAGTCGCTTCGAGGCCGTCCAATCCTTCCGGAGGGGCCCTCATCAGCACTTCATCGGGGTCCACATTCATTTTCCGGAATATTTCATCCTGCACCTTCAGCCACTTATTTACCACCCCCAGCGTAACCGAGTCTTCCGGCACCTGATCATCAATTACTTTTAACTCCGAATGAATCTGCACCCCTGCCCCGGGCTTGATGCGCAAGTGGTGAATGTAGATGCTGCGGGCATTGGCATCGGCCTTGGCAAGCAAGGTGCCCCGAATGTCGAAATACATATGCTCGTGGTCATGCCCTCCGATGATCAAATTGATGCGGGGATATTTCCGGGCGTACATCGTATCGTCATGAAAGTCGAGGTGCGTGATGGCAATGAGTGCATCGGAGGATTGCAGCGAATCGATCATCTCCCTGATTTTCTCCTCTACCGGAGCATAAACGACCCAGTCTTTGCGTGTGAAAGGCAGTGTAACACCGAAAAATCCCAACTCGGCCGTCACCCCGTTTTCATTCCTGAACTTTCGCCTGACAAAGGAGGGAATGTCAACAATGCGTCCGTTCTCCATCTCCTGAAAAGGCAAGGTATCATTGCCCGTTTTCTGAAATACATTGGCCGTGGTGTAATCAAACTTCGAATAATAGATTCGTTCCTGCAGGGCATCGCGCTTGAGGTCAAACTCATGATTTCCGAAAGTGACGAGGTCAATGCCTGCAGCATTGAATACCTCTATCATCTGCCTGCCGCTGATGCGTCTGCCGTTTAGCTTGAGGGTGCCGAGCAGAGAGGGACTGAGAAAATCACCGGCCACTACGGTCAGGGTATTGGGATTTTTTTCTTTTTCCTCCCTGATCACCTGAGCCACCCGGGCCATTCCTCCGTATCGCCCGCCATCGACAGGAGCAATTTCATACACATCATTCAGCTGGATTATTGTGACTTCCACCGCTTCGTCCGATGGGTTTTTGCTCCCCGAACAGGATGCCATGAGGACAATGAGAAGAGCGAGGAGGATAAGTCGCATTCTATCTGTAAACATGCCTATGTATTTTAGCGCAAAGGTAGTCACTGGCGAAAAGGGAAAAGAAAAGCAAATTTCATGAAATGCATGCTTTGGAACGTTAAAAATCTCAAAGCCGGAGGATCATGAACCTATTCGGAGCAATTTCCTTTGTATTTTAACATTTACAGGAATCAAGAGCAATCGTAACAATCAAAATAAACCATGCGAAAAATCATAATCAGCGGAATACTGGCCTTACTTTTTACAGCTCATGCCTGGGCCCAGATTGATACGGGACTGGTCAAAGCCCAAAAAAAGATGGATGCGGCCATTGCCATTATTACCCAGCAATATGTGGAAAATCTGGATGCGGATAAAATAGTGGAGGATGCGATTAGCGGTATCATGAAGGAGCTGGATCCGCATTCGGTATATATCCCTGCAAAGAAGGTAAAATCCGAAAATCAAAAACTTGCCAGCGAATTTGAAGGCATCGGGATTTACTTCAACATTCTTAACGACACCATCATAGTGGTCAGTCCCATTTCGGGCGGCCCTTCAGAGAAACTGGGCATCATGGCTGGCGACCAGATCATAGAGATCGACAAGGAGAACGTGGCCGGAGTGAATATCTCGAATGACGGTGTAAGGAAACGGCTGCTGGGCAAATCGGGTACCGTGGTCAATGTGGGAATCAAAAGAAACGGGGTGAGCGATCTGCTCTACTTTGACATCGTGCGCGATAAAATCCCGCTCTACAGCATCGATGCCAGCTACATGGCTACGCCAAAAACAGGATATATCAAAGTGAATCGTTTTGCAGCGTCCACATCCAAGGAATTCAGGCAAAAGCTTCGCGAACTGAAAGAACAGGGCATGGAAAACCTCATCCTCGACCTTACGGGCAACGGAGGAGGCTATCTCTATACGGCCTTCGAACTGGCCGATGAATTTTTGGAATGGGGAAAAATGATCGTTTATACCGAAGGCGAGCATTCGCCCAAACGTCCCCTCCGGGCTTCGTCACGAGGTGACTTCGAAAGCGGAAAACTCATTGTCTTGATCGATGAAGGTTCGGCTTCGGCCAGCGAAATCGTTTCGGGGGCCATTCAGGATTGGGACCGCGGCCTGGTGATCGGGCGCAGAAGTTTTGGCAAGGGGCTGGTACAAAAGCCCTACACCCTCCCTGACGGCAGCGAAATTCGCCTCACCATTGCCAAATATTTTACCCCCACCGGACGATGCATTCAAAAGCCCTATGACAAAGGGAAAAAGTCAGACTACTACAAAGAAACCTATAAGCGCTTTGAACATGGCGAGTTGACCCATGCCGACAGTCTTCACTTCCCGGATTCGCTGAGGTACTACACACCCAACAAACGGGTGGTTTACGGTGGAGGCGGCATCATGCCCGATATTTTCGTAGCACTGGATACCAGCCGAAATTCGGATTACCTCCGGGATGTCACCCGCAAAGGCATACTAAATAAATTTGCGCTCACCTACGTCAACAAAAACCGGGAAGAACTGTTGAGCCGCTACCCGGACATAATTCAGTTCAAGAACAATTTCCCGGTTGATCCTGTCATGGCTGATTTTATCGAATTTGCACAAAAAGAAGGCATCGCACGCAACGATGATCAGATCGAAAAATCGGAACTGCTGCTGCAAACGCAATTAAAAGCACTGATTGCCCGCGATCTATGGGATGTCAATGCCTATTACCAGGTCTTTAACGACTACCGGCACGATTTTCAAAAAGCAGTGGAAGTCATGGACAATGAAGAAATCTTCAAAGAGCTGCGTGTCGAAAAATAGTCACTATCCGCCAAAGAGTCGTGAAGAAGATTTATCCATCGCCCGAAAGGAAGGTAAAATCATGGGAACCCATGGGCCGTGCCCTGCTCTCCTATTTGGACGGCCATCACCGGGAAGTGATTGTCAACAAATCACTTTTCGGGTCTTTTGAGGTGCCGGTCTCCATATATTTTCGCAATCAGGACGCCCTGCCCGAAGCCGAAAACTATGCGCTGAGTTTGTGCCGGGGCAGCATTCTTGACATCGGGGCCGGCAGCGGCTGTCATTCACTGATCCTTCAGGAGGAAGGAGCGGATGTAACAAGCATGGATATTTCTCCGCTCCATATCGAGGTGATGAAACAGCAGGGCTTGAAGAAGGTCATCCGGGCAAATATTTTTGACTACTCAGCACAACGCTTCGATACCCTGCTGATGCTGATGAACGGCATCGGACTCACCGGAGACCTCGCAGGCCTTGAACGCTTCTTAATTCATGCCCACCGCCTGATTCGACCCGGAGGCCGCTTGATCTTCGACTCCACGGACATGAGTGTGGAGATTCCCGATGCCGCGAACAAGAACAAAGAGGAAAAATACTTTGGTACGGTAAAATACAGCATGCAGTGGCGAAACATAGAGGGGGCCCCGTTCAAGTGGCTGTATGTGGCAGCTCTGCCCCTGCGCATGGCCTGCAAAAAAACAGGTTGGGAAATGCAAATCGTATTTGAAGATAAAGACGGTCACTATCTGGTCATGCTGCACGAATCAGCTTAAATACTTCCGCTTAAAAACAATCAAATCGGATATGTCCAGGGGTTTCAAGGTATAATCATCCACGTCTTTATATGTAGCGGCCTTGGCTTTGTCATGCTTGTAGACAGATGATGTGAGAATGATGATGTAAATCTTTTTTTCGATCCGGGCCCTGATCTCCTTGTACTCTTCCAAAAAGTCCCATCCCGTCATGATCGGCATGTTGATGTCCAGAAAAATAAGATCGGGTACGGGCCCATTGCCGTTGATCCCTTCCTTGATCAGTTCCAATGCCTCGCGCGCCCCCGTCACCGAAAGAATCCGGTCTGCAATGCGCGCATCCTCCAGCGTTTTCACGCTGACAAAATTGCTGATCTCATCATCGTCCACAAAAAGGACTACTTTCTCATTCTTTGCTTCACCATTCATCTGGTCATAAAACTATTAAATAAATAAATGGAGAGGGTAAGGCCGGGGAGAAATTATTGACTGAGTCTTTCAAAAAAGCCTTTTACGGTCGCAATTGATAGTGGTTTCGAGATATAATCAACGACTACCTCGTATTTGTCCGCTCTTTCTTTGTCCTTCTGGAATACCGAAGAAGACAAAATGGCCACTTTTGTCGCCAGCCCGTGCTTTTTCACAAGGGGCTCGAGCGCATCCAGAAACTCCCAGCCGTTCATGACAGGCATATTGATATCCAGAAAGATGACGGACGGGATGTCCTCCGTGCGATTTTCGCTTATTGCCTTTTCAATGTCGTCCATTGCCACGCGCCCGTTCAGATAGGAGCGCATCCGTTCACTCACACCGGACGACTTTATGACTTTTTCGCAGAGAAAATTATTGATGTCGTCATCATCAATCACGACCACCAGATTGTGTTTCTTTGTTTCTTCCCCCATGTAACACAGCTTAATGCCTAAAGATAAATTTATTTAATATTAAGTCAACAGCCTGCACATATTTACCCCCATAAATATGTACAAGTTCATTCATTCATCAATATGCCTACAATTTACTCCAAGTAAAGGAATGAAAGGTACTTATTTCTACACTTAATGTGTAAAGCTTGCCCTGATACCGGCCGTAAAATCAATTTTTACGGAATTCATGATATATTGTATGAAAAATTCAAGACATGAAGAAAGCAGGTATTCTTTTCCTACTCATTATCACCCTGGCACTTACGTATGTTTTGAATCATTCGATGGGCAAAATGCCCGCCCTTGGAAAATTCATGGATCCTTTTTCCGGCTTTTGGCAGAATGCCGAATGGGAAGGACAGGCTCCTGATTTGCAAACGCTTGATTTCCCCGTCAATGAGGACGTAAGCATCTACATGGACGAGCGCAAGGTTGCGCATATTTTCGCTTCGAATGACCATGACCTCTACTTTGCCGAAGGATATATGCATGCACGCATGCGGCTCTTTCAAATGGACTTTATGGTGCGTGTGGCAAGCGGTAGGCTCAGTGAGATGCTTGGACCGGATGCCCTGCGCATCGACCGCTACTTCCGCAGAATCGGATTTGGACCCTCGGTAAAAGAAGCCATGATGAAACTGCCGGAGGATCGCATGGCAAAAGATGCCATAGATGCTTATACGGACGGTGTCAACGCCTACATCCGTACGCTTGAATACAAAGACTATCCCGTAGAATACAAACTGCTTGATGCAAAACCGGAGAAATGGTCGGCAGAAAAAAGCATCTATATACTTCATCTGATGTCTTATAACCTGGTGGGAAAAGACGAAGACCTCGAAATGACCAATGCATTGAAATTTTACGGCCGTAAATTATTCAGCGAAATTTATCCTGATTTCCCCGATTCGCTCGACCCCATCGTGCCGATAGGCATTCCTTTCCCCGAGGACACCTTTCACCTCTCGCCACCTCCCGACTATATCCCAACGGATTTAATCGCATTAAACCGAAGCATGCAACCCAACCGCTACAACGGCTCCAACAACTGGGCGGTCGCACCCTGGAAAAGCAAAGACGGTGTGGCCCTGCTGGCCAACGACCCGCACCTCGGCCTTCACCTGCCTGCATTTTGGTTCGAAATTCAACTGCATGGCCCCGGACAAAACGTATACGGAGCAAGCCTGCCCGGTACACCCGGAGTGGTAATCGGTTTCAACGAAAAGATTGCATGGGGTGTCACCAATGCCGGGCGCGATGTAAAGGACTGGTACAAATTGCGTTTTACGGATAAAAGCCGCAAAGAATATATCTATGACGGGGCCGCCCGGCCTACCCGACTCGAAGTGGAAGAAATAAAGATCAAAGGGGCTCCGTCTTTTTATGATACCGTTCTATACAGCCATTACGGACCGGTGGTCTATGACCGCAATTACGGCTACACCCGCGACAGCCTGCGGACAGGGCTGGCTCTGAAGTGGAAAGCCCTTGAGCCGGGCGGTGAAATTAAAGCTTTCCTCCTTCTCAACCGGGCCGGCAGCTACAGTGATTATAAACAGGCCATCTCCCATTTTGAAGTGCCGGCACAAAATTTCGTCTTTGCCTCCAAAGACGACAGCATCGCCATCTGGCAGCAGGGCAAATTCCCGCTCCGGTGGAAAGAACAGGGTAAATTCGTAATGGATGGCTCCGACTCCCGCTACGAATGGGCCGGCACCATTCCTCAAGAAGACAATCCGCACGTGGTCAACCCCGAACGCGGATTTGTCAGCTCGGCCAATCAACATCCTACCGACTCCACATACCCCTATTACTACAACGGTTATTTTGAATATTTCAGAAACCGGAGAGTGAACAACATGCTCTATGCAGCCGATTCACACAGCATTAGCAAGGAAACTTTTCAGCGCATGCACAACGATAATTTCAGCCTCTATGCCGAGGCCATACTCGACCTGGCCCTGCCCGAACTGGAAAAAGAAAGCTGGGGAGTGCGCGGAAGCGATCTTTTGAACGCATTTCGCTACTGGGATCACTATTACGGGCCCGATGACCACGAACCGGTTTATTTTGAGATATTCTGGAAGCATTTTTCAAATCTTCTGGATGAGAAAAGCCGAACCCATCATATCCGCCTGCCTCAGCCCGACAAGTATGTGGTCATTCTGCTTGCAAAGAAAAACCCGGCACATCGGCTATTTGACCTGGACTCTACAAGCAAAAAGGAAGACTTGGGCGATCTCTTTGTCATGGCCTTTGAAAAAACCATCGAAGAAGTGGAAAGCATCGAGTCGGAAAGCGGCCGGACACCCACATGGGCTGTCTTTAAGAATACGACTGTTGCGCATTGGATATCGGCACTCGAAGCGTTCTCCGTTTCACACATACATATAGGTGGCAACTATGGCATCGTCAATGCCACGGCCCACGATCACGGGCCCAGCTGGCGAATGATCATATCCCTCGGGAACCCCACCCGTGCATGGACGGTCATACCGGGCGGGCAGTCGGGCAACCCGGGCAGCCCGGACTACAGCAATCAAATAGACACATGGGCCGAAGGGCGCTATTACGAAGCCCGCTTCCTGCAGGAAGCTCCGCAAGGCAAGTCCTCTTCTTTTAAAAGGATAAAATTTGAAGCAAAATGAAATTTATAATCAAGTTATTCATCATAAGCATCGGAAGTTATTTCCTTCAATTGGCATTGCCCTGGTACAGCATTGCAATCATGCCTTTTCTCATTGGCGTATTTTCCTCAGGCAGAGCACGTGCTGCATTTTTTGCCGGTTTTCTTGGCATCTTCCTTCTTTGGGGTACCCTTTCGCTGATGATTCACTATCAGTCGGGGGGGATACTGAGCCTAAAGGTTGCCGAACTCTTCAAAGTGGGATCACCGGCTCTCCTCATTTTGCTTACCGCCTTTACGGGAGGAGTCACGGGAGGGCTCTGGGGGTGGAGCGGATATGCCCTTCGTTCGCTTTTCGTCAAACGAAAACGGGCATCGGGGCGTTACGACATCGCTTGATCAATGTCCAATACATTTCCCAAATCACAGGCCATGAATAAGACACGGGCCTATGCGGCCCTTCTCAAAGCAGAGGCGTATCGCCTTGGATTTGAATTTGTGGGAATCTCAAAAGCCGAATTTCTTGAAGAAGAAGCCCCCCGGCTTGAAAGCTGGCTGCAGCAGGGACGCCACGGGAAAATGAAATACATGGAAAATCACTTCGATAAGCGCCTGGATCCGCGCAAACTGGTGGAAGGTGCCCGCTCGGTGGTGACACTGCTCTACAACTATTACCCGGAGGAAAAACAACATGACCCCGCTGCTCCCAAAATTGCCAAATACGCCTACGGAGAAGATTATCACTTCGTGATTAAAGACAAACTCCGCTTGTTGATGGCATATCTTGAGCGTGAAATCGGCAGCATATCGGGACGGGCCTTTGTAGACTCAGCCCCGGTAATGGAAAGAGCCTGGGCCCGCAAAAGCGGAGCCGGATGGATCGGCAAAAACAGCCTGCTCCTTCGCAAAGGACAGGGCTCCTATTCATTTTTGGCCGAGCTGATTATCGACCTGGAACTCGAGGCGGACGGACCCGTGAAGGACTACTGCGGCACATGCACCCGCTGCATGGATGCCTGCCCTACCGGGGCCATTTACGAGGCCTATAAAGTAGATGCCCGCAGATGCATCTCCTACCTGACCATAGAACTTCGCGACAAGGAGATTCCGGAAAGCTTCGAAGGTCAGATGGAAAACTGGGCTTTCGGCTGTGACATCTGCCAGGACGTATGCCCGTGGAACCGCTTTGCATCGCCACACAATGAAGCCCGCTTCAAAGCCGCTGAAGGCATGCTTGAGATGCCTGCGGAAGAGTGGTTTGAGATCAGCAAAGACGTTTTTAACGGGCTCTTCAAAAAATCGGCACTGAAAAGAAGCGGTTATAAAGGGCTTAAAAGAAATCTGGAATTCCTGCGAAGAAGCAGAAAATAGAAAAGGTTGCCTTTGTCGGACAACCTTTTCCAAAATACCCCACGTAATGAAAAATTAAATTAGCTTTTTACGAATGCTATGTTATAGCTATGCATTATATATTGCCATTTAATTCTGTAAATGGTCATTTTTTATCGATGAATGGAATAAAACAGGGGATTATCAGTTCCATCCCTGCAAATATTCATGAAATCCGGAAAGCTTACATTCTCAATTTGAGAAGCGAATAACATTTAGCACAGCATACCGCATACTTTCTTTATTCGTCAATTCAATTATTTCTTATTTCTTACATCTGAAAGGAAGCGGCTGATAAAGAAAAACAATAAGCTGCAACTCAGGGTATATTTGTTACAGTTAGTGAAAGAATAGCTGCTGCCGGTTTTGGTAGAGTTTTCCGGCAGCGGCTTTTTTTCCGCCTTTTCCGAACATACCCCATAAAATTTGATTTGACAAGGCCGTTTTTCTTCTGATTATCTTTGTCGCCTATGCATCCCCCAAGAAAGATACTGATCCTCCGGTTCAGTTCCATAGGCGACATTGTGCTGACCAGTGCCGTTGTCCGTTGTCTGAAGAAGGAGTTTCCCGACACAGAGATTCACTATGCCACCAAGCATACCTATGCTTCGATCGTAAAAAACAATCCGCATATCGACAAAGTGCATCTGCTGGAAGCTTCGCTGCCCGAACTGATCGGAAAGCTGAGAAAGGAAAACTTTGACTTCATCGTTGATCTACATAAGAACTTGCGCACCTTTCTCATAAAAATTGCACTTCTCAAAAAATCGGCAAGCTATCCCAAGCGAAATTTCCGGAAATTTCTGATGGTCCGCTTCCGGATGCATCATCTGCATATAGGTCATGTGCTTGAACGATACTTTGAAGCCGTCAAAAAGTTGGGCGTGAAGAACGATGGAGAAGGCCTTGACTTTTTTATTCCGCCCGAAGCCCGCTTTTCGCTGGAAGAACTGCCTGAAAGCCACCGGATATCCTATGTAGCTCTTGTGATCGCAGCCACCTATCCAAGCAAACAGTTTCCCGAAGAAAAATTGCTCCCGGTCATTGACCGTTTGAAACGTCCGGTGACCCTTATCGGTGGCCCGTCTGAGAAAGAAATGGGCGGGCGCATTGCCCACGCCCGGCCCGGGAAGGTATTCAACGCCTGCGGTAAATACAATCTGGAAGAATCGGCCTGGCTCCTTCAAAATGCGGAAAAAGTGCTGAGCAATGACACGGGGATGATGCACATAGCTGCCGCGCTTCAAAAAGATATCTCTGTTGTATGGGGCAGCACGGTGCCTGCCTTTGGTATGTCGCCCTATTTTGGCCAGGGACCCGGGCGCGAGTTTCGCTTTGAGGTGAAGGGATTGCCCTGCCGGCCATGCAGCAAGCTGGGCTACAGCAAATGCCCCAGGAAGCATTTTCGCTGCATGACGGATCAGAATGAAGAAGCCATTGCTTCCTCACTTCAGACGGATTGAAGGCAATGCCCCCTGCCGGTGATTGTATTTTTCTATGAGAAGAACGGTGACATCAATCATCCTCAATCAAAGGGGTAATCCTTTGGCAGTCAGCCCTGCAAAAAGTATATTTAACGTCCTTTTAATTTTTTTACTCATCATAAAAACAATGTGCCATGGCAGAATTTGATCTGAAGCATATAAAAAACATTGCATTGGTTGGCCACTCGGGCAGCGGCAAGACCACACTTGCCGAAACCATGCTTTTTGAGTCGGGAATGATTAACAGAAGAGGAAGCATTGAGGAAGGCAATACCGTTTCCGACTACACCGAGATTGAAAAAGAGCGGGGAAACTCGCTTTTTTCGTCCGTCATGCATGCCAACTGGCGTGGATTTAAAATTAACATTATTGACACCCCGGGCCTGGACGATTTCGTAGGTGAAGTGGTCTCGGCTCTTCGCGTGGCCGATACGGCCGTTCTCCTGCTAAATGCCCGGTTTGGTGTGGAAGTAAGCAGCGAATTGCAGTGGGAATACATCGAGAAATACAAGACACCGAGCATCATTGCCATAAACCAACTGGACGCAGAAAAAGCGGATTTCGACCTTACCGTGGAGCAGGCCAAAGAACGCTTCGGAAACAAAGTCACCGTGGTGCAATATCCCCTCAATCAGGGAAATGACTTTGACACCATCATCGACCTCTTAAAAATGACCATGTAT
Source organism: Chitinophagales bacterium (assembly GCA_026981615.1). GTDB lineage: Bacteria > Bacteroidota > Bacteroidia > Chitinophagales > S012-47 > S012-47. Next base: position 6,825 of record JALSIH010000100.1, on the reverse strand, counting down.
AAATTCCCTGCCGAAGGAGGGAAACCCGAAAAGCTCCCGATACCGGACAGCGAGCGGGAGCGTGCCGATCGAATGCACAATGAACTGGTAGAAGCCATAGCAGAGAATGACGAAGGGCTCATGGAGCTCTACTTTGAGAAAGGAGAGCTGGATGAAGACGAAATGAGGAAAGGTCTCAAATCCGCCATGATCAGCCACGATATATTTCCGCTTTTCTGTTTGTCGGCAAAGAAAAACATGGGCAGCGGACGCCTGATGGGCTTTATCGATAACGTGGCTCCAAGTGCCAATGAAATGCCCCCCGAGAAGCTGAGCAACGGAGAAGACCTGCCCTGCGACCCCAATGGCAAGACGGCTATTTTTATCTTCAAGACCATTAGCGAGCCGCATCTCGGAGAAATGTCATTTTACAAAGTCGAGTCCGGAGTCCTCTCTACTCCCAAAGACCTGGAAAACAGCCAGACCAAAAGCACCGAACGCATCAACCAGCTCTTTGCCATGCAGGGCAAAAACCGGGAAGCGGTCGACAGCATGGATGCAGGGGATATTGGAGCCACCGTAAAACTCAAAAATACCCACACCAACAACACCCTGCACGACAAGGGCTTCGATGTGACAATTAAGCCTATTGACTATCCGGAGCCCCAGATCAGAATGGCCATCAAGCCTGCCCGCAAGGGAGAAGAAGAAAAACTGGCGCAGGCGCTGCATCACCTGCAGGATGAAGACCCTACGATCCGGGTAGAGCAATCACAGGAACTCAAACAGACGATCGTTTACGGAATGGGTGAACTGCAGTTTTATATCCTGCAATGGAAAATGGAACACCTCTATCATATAAAGGCCGAGTTTGAAGAGCCCCGGATACCTTATCGCGAAACCATACAAAAGAAAGTGGATACGAGCTACCGGCATAAAAAACAATCGGGCGGAGCCGGCCAGTTTGCCGAAGTGCATATGCGGGTCGAGCCGTATCAGGAAGGGGTCACTCCCCCGCCCTCTGATTTCACGGTGCGGGGTAAAGATGAGATCGACCTGCCATGGGGAGGCAAGCTGGTATTTTACAACTGCATTGTCGGTGGCGCCATTGACAACCGTTTTATGCCTTCGATACTGAAGGGAGTGATGGAAAAAATGGAAGAGGGACCCCTCACGGGCAGCTATGTGAGGGATGTACAAATCAGCATTTATGACGGAAAGATGCACCCGGTTGATTCCAACGATGCCGCTTTTAAAACGGCCGGTAGAATGGCCTTCAGAAATGCTTTCAGGGAAGCAAACCCGAAATTGCTGGAACCCATCTACGAAGTAGAAGTGCTGACCCCCGAAGATGTGATGGGCGAAGTGATGAGCGATTTGCAGACAAGAAGAGCCCTGATAATGGGGATGGACACCGAAGGCCATTATCAGAAAATTACGGCCCGTGTACCGCTTTCCGAACTGTTCAAATACAGTTCCGCATTGCGTTCTGTTTCACAGGGAAGAGCACGGCACACCCGCAAGTTTGCAGAATATGCTCCCGTGCCCGCTGATGTGCAGCAAAAATTAATTGCAGAATATGAAGAGAGCGAAGCTTAGGAGCAGCGAAAGATGCACTTAATAAAAAAGCCATCCTCAAACAGGATGGCTTTTTTATTTCTTTTGATCAGTGTGTGGCCACCTGATCCAAAATGCGTCTGGCAGCTTCCAGAATTTTGGAATCCTCAATCTCTACAAATCCTCCGTGATATCCTTTCTCGAAATGTTCTCCCGTAGGTTCCCCGTCTTTGAAATTGTAACCGCCAAAATAGTTTCTGACTGTTTCTTCCGTAAGATTCAACTCTTCCGCTATTTGGTGGATGGCTCCATCGGGCAACTGATCTTTGATTTTCCGCAGTTCTTCAAATGTGATGACCATAAGACAACGATTTTGATTAACGATAGGTTAATTTAAGACAGATATGGCATTAAATCAATTTTTTAACAGCCTTTTTGAATTCCTTTTCAGGTATTTACAATAAGCGGGCTCTTTCATTGCTTATTGTAACTTTGCAACGATCAAAAGAAAACAATGAGTATCAGTAAAGACAAAATTTTAAAGGCATTGTCTCATGTGGAGGATCCTGATTTCAAGCAGGATCTGGTGAGCCTTAAGATGATTGAGAACATCAAAATAAAAGGGCAGAAAGTTTCTTTCACCATCGTACTGACCACTCCGGCCTGCCCGTTGAAAGACCAGCTGCGCAATGATTGTGTCCGGGCCATCCACGAGCGGGTATCGCCCGGGCTGGAAGTAGAAGTTGAATTTTCGAGCCGGGTCACCACGCTGCGGCAAGACCTGAATCTGCTTCCGGGTGTAAAAAATATCATTGCCGTAGCTTCGGGCAAAGGCGGTGTGGGCAAATCTACCGTGGCCGCCAACCTGGCCGTAGCCCTTGCGCAGGACGGAGCCCGGGTCGGCCTCCTCGATGCCGATATCTACGGCCCTTCCCTGCCCACCATGTTTGGCATCAAAGGCGAACGGCCACAGGTAAAACAATCCGGTGACAAACATCTCATCATACCCATTGAACGCTATGGAGTAAAGCTGCTCTCCATCGGGCTGCTGATTGACGACATGCAGGCCGTGGTGTGGCGCGGTCCCATGGCCAGTTCGGCCCTCCGGCAGTTTGTTACGGATGTAGACTGGGGCGAACTCGACTATCTGATTCTTGACCTCCCGCCCGGTACGGGCGACATTCACCTCACCGTGGTGCAGACCATGCCCGTCACCGGTGCACTGATTGTCACCACACCGCAGGAAGTAGCCATGGCCGATGCACGCAAAGGGGTGGCCATGTTCAAGATGGCGCAGATTAAAGTCCCCATACTCGGAGTAGTCGAAAACATGTCCTATTTCACGCCTCCCGAATTGCCCGGCAAAAAATACCATCTCTTTGGAAAAGGAGGCGGACGCCTGCTGGCCGGACAGTTTGACATTCCCCTCCTGGCGGAGCTTCCGCTGGTCGAAAGCATTCGCGAAGGCGGAGACTCGGGCATGCCTGCCTCCCTGCAAAATGAAGAGGTGGAACTGGCTTTTCAGGACCTCGCCCGGGGTCTGGCCCGCCAGGTCTCGCTGCGCAACGCTATGCAGGAAGCCACCAAAACCGTTGAAGTCAGCAATTGATTTATCCCGGTGAGACGATGAAGAAAGATAAAATCATAAAAGAAATTGAAGCAGGACTGGAGAGCATCCGGCCCTACCTACAAAAAGACGGTGGCGACATCGAATTGGTCGAGCTGACCCCCGATCATGTCGTGCGGGTACGCTTGCTCGGAAATTGCATTGCCTGCCCGATGAGTTTTATGACCATGAAGGCAGGCGTGGAAGAAACCCTTCGAAAAGTGCTGCCCAGTCTTCAGCGCGTAGAGGCCATCAATGTGGATAGTGCCGGCAGCTGAAGGCAACATTCACACTAATTTCGCGATATAATTTAATACCATTTGAAACGGGCCCCATGTTGCGAGCTATCTTTATTTCACTGCTGATTCTGTCTCAATTGCAGCTTCGCGCTCAGTCGGCAAAGAACAGAGCCATCCTTCCGGATAGAAAGCACCCCGATGAAGGCCTTCTCCCGGACGATGCCCCCTGCAGCGATTGTGAAGAGATCCTTGCGGAAAGAACGGCCCGGAAAAGAGTTTACCGTGTCAATGACAGCAAAGGAAATCGCATCATCGTAGAAAAGGCCAACGGCCCTCTCAATTATCTTGATAGCAACGGATTTTGGAGGGACATCAATCCCCGTCTGACGCCCGGCCACCATGGCATCTATATGGAAGCCCTTCGCCAGCCTTTCCCCACGCGCATCCACCGGAAAACGCTCGAAGCAGGCATTCGGATCAACGGGCGGTGGATCGCATTCAACCGCAATACCCGCATTGTCTTTTCCGGATTGCCCGACAGCATCCTCACCCTGGCACCGCACGCAGCGAATGCGGAGTTTACGGAAAACGGAATGCAAGCCCGCATAGAGGGAACGGATATGCTGCTTGAATACCGGGCAGAAAAAGGAGGAATCAAATCAACGATTATACTGAATGATCCTTCGGAGATACCCGGCATCTTTGAAACTTTTTCGTGGCAAAGCCGGCTGCTGCTCCCCGAGGGATGCTACATCGCAGCGCTGAGCGGGCGCATGGACGGATCGCTCCGGAAGGGCCGGCTTGCCGTATTCGATGAGAAAGGGGAAGCCCTTCTTGAAATAGGAGCTCCTCTTATTTATGATGCAGCCGGCACGGTAATGAGCGAAAACTACGGCTACCTTTTTGAGAAACGGCAAAGCGGGAATGAATATCTGCTGACCCTGCACATTGGGCTTGACTGGCTGCGCGCTCCCGAACGAAAATTCCCTGTCGTCATTGACCCGCTGCTTTCGGCCGTTGACAGCAACCAGGGAGGCATCGGATTTGAACCCTCGGGCTTTTGCTTCGACCCGAACGATTACTGCAGCAATGTGCTCACCGTTACCGTTCCGGGAAAAACGACACTGGTGGCCGCCCGGAGCAGTGTGAGGCTGAGGACTATCAATGGCGGATGCAACGGGAGCTGCGACCCGGTCAAAGCCGGCTTTCGTATCTATGGGCCCTGCAGCAACCGCTATGTGCCGTTTAACAGCTTTTACAGCCCCCCCAATTCTACGGCTTTCGATCACATTTTTGCCGGCATCGACCTATTCAACAATATCAACTGTGCTCCCTTCAGCTGTCCCGACCATCAAATCTCATTTGAAATGCGGACCTACAGTTGCTCCTGCCCTGCCGGTGCCACCTGTGGTGTTGAGTGTCATCAGATTTTACCGGGCGACTGGAAAGTGGTCATTGAGGCACGAACACTCGAAGCCTTTATTTTCGAGGGCGATTCGGTGGAAGTCTGTTATGGCGAGACCGTCAGTTTCAACTCCCGCTCGAGCTACGGTGTGCCGCCCTATTCCTACCTCTGGACACCCGACAATGTAAGCACACCCAACGGAAGTGCCTTTCCGGTCTTTGCCGATACAATCGCCACCCTCCGTGTGACGGATGCCTGCGGAACGGTAGTTCGCGATACTACCCGCATAAAAGTTAATCCCCTGCCCCTGATACAGTTTACAAATATTATCCCTGCCTGCAAGGGACAGAAAAGCGGAGAGGTGACCGCCAGCGTAAGCAACGGCCCCGGCCCTTTTGTCTATCAGTGGAGCAGTACCCCGCCTCAAAATACGGCCACAGCCAGCGGACTGGACCCCGGGTGGTACCGGGTAACCGTAACGGATGGGAAAGGCTGTGTCAACATCGATTCCGTGGAAATCACCCAGCCGGCCAATGCCCTGAGCATACAGGTCACGGGGCAGGATGTCAGTTGCAATTCAAGCAATGACGGCTCTGCACAGGTCAATATAGCAAGCGGAAATCCCCCGTATGACATTACATGGAGCAACGGCTCCAAAAGTGCCGGCATCAATACTTTAAGTGCCGGATACTATTCCGTCACCGTGAGTGATACCAGCGGATGCATTGATACGGCAGGCATTCTGATAAGAAATACCGGAAATATCACCCTTTCCCTCATCGTGGACAGCATTAGCTGCCACGGAGCAAAAAACGGCATCATACAGGCCAATGTAAGCGGTGATGCCCCCCCGTTTACTTACCTCTGGAGTACGGGAAGCACTGCCGACCGCATCTTCGATCTCGGCCCCGGCAGCTACAGCCTTACGATCAGCGACAGCAACGGCTGCCAGGCTGAGAGCAGCGTCACGTTGAGCGAACCTGATTCGCTCCTCTTGCAGATAAGCGCCTTCCCCGAAAGCTGCACGGGCGGAGGCAACAACGGAATGGCCATTGCCCGGGTGACAGGCGGAACACCTCCCTACAGCTACTTCTGGAACAGCAGCCCCAACCAATTCGGAGATACGGCCGTAAACCTCCGTGCCGGCTCCTATATCGTCACTGTATTTGACAAAAACAATTGCCGGGTGACAGGCTCGGCCACCATTGACCCACCGGCCAATTATCAGATAAGCTTCGATACCATTCCGGTTTCCTGCTTCAACGGAAATGACGGACAGGTCACCGTCCATGTGCGGGGAGGTCAGGAGCCTTACACCTTTCAGTGGAACACGCCCGGCAATGACAAGGACAGCATGGTCACCGGACTCGGAGCGGGATTTTATACCGTTACGATCACCGATGCGGGCAATTGCTCCATCATTCGCAATATTCAAATCTCACAACCCGATGAAATACAGGTCAACGTGATCGCTTCCAATGTCTCCTGCCCGGGAAGAAGCGATGGGGAAGTGACCGTGATACCCAGCGGGGGCAATCCGCCATACCGGTATCAATGGAACACCCCCAATCAGGACCAGACTCAAACGGTAAGCGGGCTGCCGGCCGGCAACTATGAACTCTACATCAGCGACAGCAATCAATGCCGCGACACTTTTTCCATCAGCATAGGGAATCCCGATACCATTCGTGTCAATATTGTCAGCAATGATCCGGCCTGTCCGGGCGTAGACAACGGCAGCATAATTCTCGAATATTCCGGAGGACGCCCCCCGCTGAGCATCAGCTGGTCGGGAAATCTTCCGCCAGCAGACACCCTCACCGGGCTTGCTGCGGGCAGCTACTACCTGAGCATCAGAGATGCCAACGGATGCAGCTATCTGGATACGGTATCCCTCCAATACGACACACGGCTTTTGCTTTCTGTTCAGGCTGCGGATGAAAGTTGCCCCGGCAAGACGGACGGCAGCATCCGGGTACTCGTACAAGGAGGCACCGGGCCTTTCAGCTACCAATGGAACGATGGACGGAACGGCAGCC
>JALSIH010000099.1 GCA_026981615.1 Chitinophagales bacterium | reverse complement strand
TGCATCCCGATGTGGGTGAAACTTTCTTTAATGCCCGGGCTCCCGCTTCTCCAACTCCTCAACCTTTCCACCAATCACCAACCACTAATCACCAATCAACAATCACCAATCACCAATCACCCAATGTGCCGCCCCTCCGGTGTTTCTAATGATTTTACTTTAAATACACGCCTTCCGTTTGTGTCGCTATTTGCAGCAAAAAATCCGGCCTCAGAAAGGCAGATCGTCATTGATTTCCTGGCTCGGAGCTTCCGGGGGCTCCCGGTCAACCACCTCTCCCTCCGAAGCGCCTTCCGGAGCCGCAATGCGCCAGGCCGTGGCCGAGGTGTACCAGCGGCCGTTGTGCTCGCGGCTGCTGAGGTTAAACTGAACCGTCACCGGGCTGCCCTCTTTCAATTGTGAAAGATCGATTTTTTCGTTCCATACCGTGAAACAGACTTCCGATGGATACTCTCCCCCGGTCTCGATTACAAAATCCTGTCTTCTCCATTTCCCCCTTTGGTTTTCGCCCTCCACGGGCTCCAGTATTTGTTTTATTTTTCCGGTCAACTCCATATTTGCAGTACTTTTTTTGTGGTTCTGAATTGAAACGCCAAAGTACTCAAAAATGAGGGGGCGCACCAAGGGAAAGAGAAAAAATCAGAAGGAAAGATGAAGGTGCAGGCCCGGCTGAAAGCGTATGCCTTCGTCCTCATCTCCGGCTTCTTCCTCCTGCGGGGCTTCTTTTTCTTCCGGCAGTGTGTAGTATCCGTATCCCACCGCCCCTGCTATGAGAGGTGTCTGGTAATCGCCCATAAATCCGATGCTCTTCGTAGCGAAGAATTGAAGATTGTCTTTCGCTGCACCGGCATTCAGATCGACCTTCAGCAGGTCGAAACGGGTCGAGAGGCTTAGAGAATAATTGCCTGCGTAGTATCCGGGATTGACCATGCCCTGCAAACGGATTTTTTCATCTTTCATGCCCTCGCATTCATAGTAAGCATGCAGTCCCGCACCCAGCCCGAATCCGGCATTGAAATCATTGCCGTTGGCATAGACCTGATAGGCTCCGATATCCGCTCCTATATCAATATCCCCCTTGAACGTGGAGAGGCCCGTCATGAGATTGGCCGAATAATTGACGGGGCGGCTGAAGGGGCCCCTGAAACTGCGATATCCGAGTTTGGCCCCAAAACGCAAATCACTTTTACCCGTTAATTCAATGGTCAATCCGAAATCATATTTTCCGTAATTGAAAGCTCCGGATTCGGGTTGGGCATACAAGCCGAAAAACAGAAAAAAAGAAAGGCCAAAGAGTAGTGCTTTCATAGAGATTATGCTATTTACAAATATTTATTAAGCTCATTTTTTGTAATGTAAATATAACTGAATTCTCTTTCATCAAAAAACAACTTATACCCGTGGACAAAAGAGCCTGCCCTCATGAGTGAAACGGGCTTTTATTAAGAGCTCTTGAGGCTAAACCCTTCGCGACTTGGATGGTCATAGAAAAAATTCCTATTTTTCAGTTAAATAAAAGCCGGTTATATTGAAAAATCGCCTCTTTCTCCTGCTGCTCACCCTTTCCTTCGTCCGTACGGCCACAGGCCAGCGGCCGAATTTCAGCGAAGACATCGCTGCCATTCTTTACAAGAACTGCAGTTCGTGCCACCACCGCGGTGGCATCGGCCCGTTTCCCTTGATGAGCTATGAAGATGCCTATGCACAGCGCTATGGCATTCAATATGCCGTGAGCAACGGCATCATGCCTCCGTGGCCGCCCGATACCGCTTTTCAGCGCTACACCCATGAGCGCATTCTCCGCGAAGCCGAAATTCAAACCCTGCTCGACTGGGTCAACAACGGGGCCCCGCAGGGCGACAGCACCCTGGCCCCCGACCCGCCTCTTTTCAGCGATGAAGCCCTGCTGGGCCCGCCCGACCTCAAGCTGCGCATACCGCTTTACCGAAGCAAAGCCAGCGGCTTTGACGATTACGTCTGTTTCGTCCTGCCTACGGGCCTTACGGAAGGGCGCTGGCTGCGGGCCGTGGAAGTGGTGCCGGGCGACCGCAGCATCGTGCATCATTGCCTGGTCTTTATTGATTCGGCCGGAAACTCACAAACGGATACCGTTGGGGGTGACTGCGGAGGCCCCGCAGGCGATGCCGGACTGGTGACCGCCTACGTACCCGGAGCCCGGCCGCTTGTTTTCCCCAATGGCGATCAGGTAAAAATGGGCATGCGCGTGGCTGCCGGCTCCCAGATTGTGCTCAACATGCACTACCCCGATGGCAGTGCCGGCCGGCTCGACAGCACCCGGGTCTATCTCTACTTTTATCCTCCCGGCAGCAGCGGCATTCGCGAGGTCCATGCTGCCGCGGTATTGGAAAACTGGAATTTTTGCATCGATTCGGGAAGCATCGATACCGTGACGGCCGCTTTTCCGGCAGGAAGCGCCACCCTGCCGGGCGACTTCTCGCTGCTCAGCGTCTTTCCGCACATGCACCTCCTCGGCAGGGAGATCAGCTCCTGGGCCACCGGGCCATCGGGCGATACCATTCCCTTCGTTCATGTGCCCGACTGGCAGTTCGACTGGCAGGATTTTTATTTCTTCCGCAAGGTCGTGAAACTGCCTGCCGGCAGCCGCCTCTATGCCCGCGGGGTCTATGACAACACGAGCGCCAATCCGCACAATCCCCACAACCCTCCTCAAAAAGTGTGTGCAGGCCCGGGTACGGCCGATGAGATGTTTCTCGTCTATTTCCACTATCTGGAATACCGCCCCGGTGATGAGTTTATCGACCTCGACAGCCTGATGCGGGTGCCCACCGGCCTCGTTTCCCCGGCTGAGAACCCGCTGAGCCTGCGGCTATGGCCCAATCCGGGCCGTGATCTGCTTCGCCTTGAGTGGAAGATGCCTCATGCCGGCCCCGTGCGTCTGGCCCTCTACAACTTGCAGGGACGAAGAATGGCCCTCCTCAGCGACAGGCAGTGGAGCAGCGGACCACAGCGCCTGCAGTGGCACATGGGCAAAGCCGCCCTGCCTGCGGGCGTCTATCTGCTTTCGGGCT
>JALSIH010000098.1 GCA_026981615.1 Chitinophagales bacterium | reverse complement strand
GATAAGGCTGCCGGCCGGATCGCTTCCATTGTAGATGCCGTTTGAGTAGATGCCTCCGTTCTTAAATTCAGCGTTCATAATCAGAGCCGGATCGTAATTGCCACCGGCCTCTTTCCCGTCAGCCGTGAAGGGATAGGAGGCGATCATATGATAAGCGGAAAGGTCCTGAGCGACAGCACTAAAGCCTGCCATCAGAAAGAGCGCAAGAGAGAACAATGTTTTCATTTTCATATAATTTAAATTTAGAATTTAATTCTGTGCTTCTTCTTAAGAAAAGCGCCAGAACAAAGGAAACACATCGGGCAGACAGAAACTTTCTCATTTCCGACAAATAGTGCCTCTTTTCGGACAAGTTTATTTCTTCCCGTTGAAATACTATTTTTGAATTTGATCTTAATAAAAATGATAGCCCGTTCTCTCCTCTTATGCCTTCTCTTTTTCACCCTGTCTTCTTTTACCGGAAGGGCGGGCACGCTGGCAGACAGCACGGTCTTCGAAACCGCTCTCGACTCGGCCGATGCACTTCGCAGAGACGGACAGTATTCCGATGCGCTAGCGGTTTATTATGAGCTCCTCGAAAAAACGGAAAGCGGGAAGAGCGGCAGCGAGGAAAACGGACGGAGGCTCGCACGCATTTACAGGAGTATTTCCTGGACTTATCTCTTTTTGGAGGACCAACTGAGCCGCACGTATGCCGTCAAAGCGATCCGTGCGGCACGGCAGAGCCGGGACCCCGGAGAAATCGAGAAGTCCTATTCCCTGCGCTACTATACCCTTTACGAAATGCCCGGAGCAGCCGGGGAACTCAATCAACTGGCCGACTCCTGCATCTATTATTCCCGGCTTTTGAAGGATGAAAAAATGCTGGGTGAGGCGTACATGCACAAATGCAATGCCCTGGTAGAGCTTCAGCGGACAGAAGAGGCCCGTGTCTTTTGCAGCAAAGCCGAAGAGGTGTACCGCAAACTTGACGATGAAAATTACCTGGCTTCTGCCCTTTCCAATATCGGCAACGTCTTTCTGAAAGGGGGTTACCTGCAGAAAGCCCTGGACTATCATCTCCGGGCCTATGCGCTTTCGCTCCGTATCGGCAACCGGGATTTCGTCACGGACAATCTGGCCAATCTGGCCAACGACTATTACAGATTGGGCCGCTATCGCCTGTCGGCAGAGCACTACCGGGCGTATAGTGACAGCCTGCTCGGGCAGTTCCGGCAACGCCTCGACAAAAAATTTGCGGAGGCCGAGGCCCGTTATGCCGGAGCGGTCAAAGACCGTGAGATTGCATTGCGCGAATTGGAGATTGCACGACAGGCGGCCTCGCGAAACAAGCTGCTCTATGGCGGGCTATTGCTTATTTTTCTGCTCGGCAGCGGCTCACTCGGCTACATCGGATTGCAGAGAAAAAAGAAAAAAGGAGCCGAGAAAGCCCTGTTGAAGGAACAGGAGATGAACAAGTTGCGGGCCGACTTCCTCGAAAACGTGGCCCACGAAATACGCACCCCGGTCACACTGATTGACGGATATCTGAAGCTGGCACTCAAAGAGCCGGGGGTTCCCTTCAGCGTTCGCGATCGAATAGAGCATGCACTCGAAAACAACAGCCGCATACTTAAGGATGCCGAAGAGATAATGGAATTGCTCCGCCTCGATACGGGCCGGCTGCCTCTGCAAAAAGCCGATACAGCCGCAAACCGCTTTTGCCGCAGGGTATTCTTTTCCTTCCGCTCACTGGCCGAGGTAAAGTACATCAAACTCAGCTACCGCAGTGATCTGCCCGACTTGCTCCACTTCGAGTGCGACCTCAAACGCCTTGAGAAGATTATGAATATCCTTCTCAGCAATGCCTTAAAGTATGCCCCCTCGGGCTCGGAGATCATATGGGAGACCCGGTGCCGGGAAGGGGCATTGATCCTCCGCCTTCAGGACTCGGGGCCGGGCATTGCCGAAGAGGAACAGGAGAAAATATTTGAGCGCTTTTATCAGTCGGACCGGATCAAACATGGCGGAGGGGTGGGCATCGGGCTCGCACTGGCCCGCGAACTTTGCGAATCCATGCAGGGCGAAATATCCGTAAAGAGCGAATCCGGCATGGGGGCTCTTTTTACCCTCCGCATTCCGGTAGCCTGGCATATGGCAGAAGACCCTGACATCGAAGAAAAAAAGCCCGGGCGGGAAGCGGCCGAGGCCGGAGCCATGGCACCCGAAAGACCGGCTATAAAGGCGAAGCCGGCACTGCTCATCGTAGAAGATCACCCCGAGATGGCTTCCTATCTCCGTGAAATTCTTTCCGATTTTTTTGACTGCGACCTGGCCTTCAACGGAGAGGAAGGACTCCGGGCCCTGGAGCGGAGCGACTACGAAATTTTCATATCGGATATCATGATGCCCGGCATGGACGGGTTTGAATTTAAAAAGAAAGTCAACGAGCACCCGAAGTATAAAAACACCCCGTTCATTTTTATCAGTGCAAAAAAACAGACAAAAGACAAGGTAGCCGCCTATGAGTTGGGCGTGGACGACTATATCATCAAACCCTTTTCGCAGGAAGAGATGACGGCCCGCGTACTGAACCTTCGGGACAGGAAAAAAGTGAGGGAAGCCTGGAGCAAAAAGCATCCTGCCCCGGACGAAGACAGGCGGAGTGTAGAGGAGAAGCTCCTACTCCGGGTTTACGAGGTCATCGCACAGCATATGGGCAACGAAGATTTCCGGGTGGCTGACCTGGCCCGTGAGCTGGCCTACAGTCCGCGGCAGCTCTCGCGCCTGCTCCGCAAGCATATCGGGCTCTCACCGGTACAATACATTCTGGAATTGCGCCTGCAGCTGGCCTATTATTGCCTGAAGGAGAAAAGGTTTGCCACCTTGTCGGAGTTGCGGCAGCATGTAGGCATCAGCAGCCCCTCCTACTTCAACAGCAAATTCAGGGAGCGCTTCGGAGTGCGGCCATCGGAGCTATAGGCGGGGCGGGCGATCCCCTCTCTCAAGGCCGGAGAGCCTCCCACGGGACTCGAACCCGCGACCTGCTCATTACGAGTGAGCCGCTCTACCAGCTGAGCTAAGGAGGCTGATACTAGTCGTCTTACGACCCAAAAAACAG
>JALSIH010000097.1 GCA_026981615.1 Chitinophagales bacterium | reverse complement strand
CGGGCGGACAACTCATGGACATAGGCATCGGTCGTATACCTGCCGACAGCCCTGAAGAAGCCCGGGATATTGTGAACAAGATCCTTCATTATCATGATGCGGCCAGCTACGGAAGCTGGCGCAATATCCTCACTTTTATTGCCGATGATGAAGACAACAATTTGCACCTGAGGCAGTCCGAACGACTCTCGGATACACTGCGCAAACATCATCCCGTCTACAACATTGACAAGATATACCTCGATGCTTACGAGCAGACGAGCACTCCGGGGGGAAACCGGTATCCGGGTGTGGAAGATGCGATCAATACACGTATGTTTTCAGGTACTTTATTTATGAATTATACCGGGCACGGAGGGGAAGGTGGCCTGGCTCACGAACGCATCATGACACACGACATGATACGTGCCTGGGACAATTACGACCGATTGACACTATTAATAACGGCTACCTGCTCGTTTGCACGCTATGACAACCCCGTTACGGAAACAGCCGGAGAGTTATCACTGGCAAACCCGCAGGGAGGGGCTGTGGCTTTGATTTCGACCGTTCGACTGGTTTATGCCAGCGCCAATTATACACTTAATCATGCATTGCTTCTTGAATTGTTTTCTAAGGATAACGGAGAATACCCTCGAATGGGGGACGTAATTATGAAGACCAAAAACCGGGTCGGAACCAAAGAGAACAATCGCAAATTTGCATTGCTTGGCGATCCGGCCATGCGGCTGGGCTATCCGCAACTTAGCGTAAAAAGCACGGCCATCAATCAAAAACCCTTCGTACAAAATTCAGACACCGTATCTGCACTTCAAAAAGTAAGCATTGAAGGAGAGGTGCGCTTAGCTGACGGAAATATTGCAAGTAATTTTAACGGTATTGTTTACCCTTCTCTTTTTGACAAGGAGGTAGACGTAAAAACCCTTCGCAATGACATCGGAAGCAGAAAGACCACCTTTAAACTGCAAAAGAACCTGCTTTATAAAGGCAAGGCCAGTGTAAAAAACGGAAAGTTTTCATACACTTTTATCTTACCCAAAGACATCAATTACGCCTTCGGATCGGGGAAAATAAGCTACTATACCAATGAAGGTTCTATAGATGGCCATGGCTTCGATTATGTAATTGTAGGAGGATCCTCCGACAGCTTTGCACAAGACAATGAAGGGCCTGAAGTAAAAATCTATATGAACGATGAGAACTTTGTTTCGGGGGGCATGACCGATGCCAACCCGATAATGCTGGTAAAGCTGGCTGATGAGAATGGAATCAATACAGCCGGAAATGCCATCGGGCACAATATCACAGGCATCCTGGACGAGGCCGATGAAAATCAGATTATACTCAACGAATTTTATGAGTCGGAGCTGGATGACTTCACACGGGGCGAAGCCAGATATCCGTTGACTGACCTGGAGCCCGGACTGCATAGCATCGAAGTGACCGCATGGGATGTTTACAACAACTCGGGCAAGGGCTATACCGAATTTGTAGTAGCCGAAAATGCCCGCCTGGCACTGGATCACGTGCTAAATTACCCCAACCCTTTTACCACATCCACGGAATTCTGGTTTGAGCACAACAAACCCGGAGAAACCCTTTCTCTGAAAATAGAAATATATACGGTCACCGGGCGTTTGATAAAAACCATACGTCAGGAATTTAAAAGCGAAGGGTTTCAGATTCGCGGAATACAGTGGGACGGCAGAGATGAATTCGGAGATGAAATCGGTAAAGGCGTATATATTTACCGGCTGGAAGTCAAAAGCGAAGAGGGCGAAACGGCAAACAAGTTTGCTAAAATGGTATTATTGAAGTAAATTTCGTTAGTTGAAGTCGTTTGTAAAATAGATACCTTTGCCATTCGTTAGCTTCAAAACTTCTTAAATAAACAAAAACCATATTTTTTCGTAAAAATCACTTATGGCCTCAGGGCCATTTCACCATAAAATGAAACTATTTGCAATGAAGAAACTTGCAAGCATACCGGCAGCTGTTCTATTCCTCCTGATCAGTACGTATTCCACAGATGTGCGTGCCCAATTTAACTTCCGGGATTCGCTCCTTAATGCCGTATCCACGGCCGTTCCCTTTCTCAGAATTGCACCCGATGCCCGTTCAGGCGGCATGGGAGATGTAGGCATCGGGCTATCACCGGATGCCAACGGCTGGTTTTATTCTCCGGCAAAGATGGCCTTTGCACCGCAGGATATGGCGTTTTCGGTCACTTACACTCCCTGGTTGCGTCAATTGGTTGGTGATATTTATCTGGCCAGCCTTTACGGGTATAAAAAAATTGATGACATGCAGACCGTTGGCGGCTCACTGAGGTACTTCTCGCTGGGCAATATCACCTTTACCGATATAGGCGGGAATTACATTGGTGATTTTCGCCCCAATGAATTTGCATTGGATGCCGGCTATTCCCGTAAGCTGAGTGATGTCTTCTCGGCCGGCATCATGCTGCGTTTTATCTACTCCAACCTGGCCTCTGATTTTCAGGTCAACGGAGTAGCCATTAAACCGGGCACATCGGCAGCTGCCGATATCTCTTTCTTCTATCACAATGATGACATGAAACTGGGCGGAAGAGATGCCAAATTCAATGCAGGGCTCAATATATCAAACCTGGGTGCCAAGATCACCTACACGGAGGACGCTCAAAATCAAGACTTCCTTCCGGCAAACCTTGGATTAGGAGCTGCACTGACCGTTGAAATTGACGATTATAATGAAATCACCATTGCAGCCGACCTAAACAAACTTTTGGTTCCGGCCACATTTAACTCAATTAACGGCAACTTCCGCGACCTGTCAGTTCCGGCTGCCGTAATAAGGTCTTTCTCTGATGCTCCGGGAGGCTTCAGCGAAGAAATCAGAGAAATAATTTATCAGGTAGGTCTGGAATACTGGTACGACCAGCAGTTTGCCCTGCGTCTCGGTTATTTTTACGAAGACGGCACCAAAGGCGGGCGAAATTTCGCCACCGTTGGCGTAGGCCTGAAGTACAACGTTTTCGGGCTCAACTTCTCTTACCTCGTACCCACGAGCAACCTTCGAAACCCGCTGGACAACACGCTTCGCTTTTCACTCAATTTCGACTTCGATGCTTTCAGGAAAGAGGCCAAGTAAGCATTGACGATGGATATCCGTGTGGGGATCGGCTACGATGTGCATCAACTCAGAGAAGGAGTACCGCTTATGATTGGCGGAGTTTCGGTTCCCCACAGCAAAGGTGCCATCGGCCACTCAGATGCCGATGTGTTGATTCACGCTCTTTGCGATGCCCTGCTCGGAGCGGCCAACCTCGGAGACATCGGCAAACAATTCCCTAACAATGATCCCGCCCTCAAGGGAATTGACAGCAAAATATTGCTGAAAAAGACAGTCGAGCTGCTTGACCGGCATGGTTGGGCTATTATCAATATGGACAGTACGGTATGCCTGCAGGAACCCAAGATCGGGCATATCATCCCGGAAATGCAGCGCGTTTTATCTTCCGTCACAGGGCTGGTACCGGGGTCCGTAACAGTGAAAGCCACCACTACGGAATGGCTGGGCTTCGAAGGCCGCGAAGAAGGTATCAGCGCCATGGCCGTAGCCCTCATTCGCAAAAAGTAATTTGCAGCTTATCTTTATCTGACAATGAATTACAGCGCGGCAGAAATAGCCGAAATACTCAAAGCAAAGGCCCATTTGCCCCGTCCCGCAGTTTCCATACGCGAGTTGGCCATCGATTCGCGAAAAATTTACTTACCCGGGAGCTCCCTTTTCTTTGCGCTGCAAAGCAAACAAAATGACGGACACAAATACCTTGTCCACGCTTATGAAGAAGGGGTACGGAGTTTCGTTGTCAAGCACACAGCTCTTTTGCCCGAGGACCTCTCGATAAATTATTTCTTGGTGGACGATACGCTGCAAGCCCTCCGGCAGCTGGCCGCTTTTCATCGAAAACGCTTTGATATACCCATTGTGGCCATTACCGGTTCGAATGGAAAGACAAGTACAAAAGAATGGTTGTATGAAGTGCTTGCAGAGCGGATACGGGTGAGACGGAATCCCAAAAGCTATAACTCACAGATCGGGGTGCCCCTTTCGGTCTGGCTTTTGGACGAGGAAGACCGGCTGGGAATTTTCGAGGCCGGCATTTCGAAGCCCGGAGAAATGGAAAAGCTCGAAGAAATCCTCCGGCCCACCCACGGCATACTCACCAACATAGGCCCTGCACATGACGAGGGATTTACAGATCGTAAAGAGAAATTGCGCGAGAAACTAAAACTCTTCGTTCATTGCCGCACACTCGTTTACTGCCGCGATCAGGCTCTCGTACACCGCGAGCTGCTAAAATGGAAGCGGGATTATCCGGGGCTGCAATTGCTCAGCTGGGGAGCCCATGAAGAAGCCGATATCAGATATGAAAGAAGCGATGCAGACCTCAAAATCCGTTTTCGGAATAAGGAATACCGGATCCAACCCCCGGCAAAGGATGATGCAGCCATTGAAAACATAATGCATGTTTTTTCTGCTCTTCCGGCCCTCCGGCTAAATCCGGATGATTTTATCAAAACTTTCAGCCGCCTCGAGCATCTGCCCCTGCGCCTTGAGATGAAGAAAGCCGTCAACGGATCGCTCCTCATCTATGATTGCTATAACAACGACCTCCGCTCGCTTCAAATAGCCCTTGACTATCAGGAGATGCACGGGAAAAAGCGGAGCAAGACACTCATCTTGTCTGATATTCTTGAAAGCGGCAAGGAAGGCCCGCAACTCTATCGCGAGGTGGCCGAAATGATCAGACAAAAAGAGATTAAGCGCCTGATTGGCGTGGGCGATCAAATGGTAAAACACCTCCCCTCTGAAATCAAAGGGGAAATGCAGATGGAGTTTTACAGAAACACGGATGCCTGCCTTCGTTCTCTTGACCCTGACTCTTTCAAAAATGAAATCATCCTTCTGAAAGGGGCACGAAAATTTGCCTTTGAGCACATCGGCCCGGTCCTCGAAGAACAAGTGCACGGCACCCGGCTCGTCATCAACCTCGAAGCTTTGCGGCATAACTTCAATTTCTATCGCGCTTTGCTGCGCCCCGATGCGAAGATCATGATCATGGTTAAAGCACTTGCCTATGGCACCGGCATGGACCGGATCGCAAGCGTACTGCAATATCACAGAGCCGATTACCTTGCCGTGGCCTATGCCGATGAGGGCATTGCTCTTCGAAAGGCAGGCATTCAGTTGCCCATACTGGTGATGAACACATCCGAAGAAGCCATGTTGCGCCTTATCCAACATCAGCTCGAACCTCAAATATTCAGTTTCAGGAGCCTTAATCAGATCCTGACCTCACTGAAAAAGCAGAAAAAACAGTCCCGCCCCTATCCTGTGCATATCAAGCTTGATACGGGAATGCACCGCCTTGGATTCGAGTTGGAAGAACTCCCCGTACTTCTCGAACAATTGCAAAAAAACCGGGGCCTCGTAGAAGTGAAAAGCATTTTCTCTCATCTGGCAGCTTCTGAAGATCCGCAAATGGATGCCTTTACTCAAAAGCAGATTCTGCGCTTTGAAAAAGCAACAACACTTTTATCCGAAGGACTGGGATATGCTCCGCTAAGGCACATTGCCAATTCGGCTGCCATCAGCCGCTTTCCCGAGGCCCGCTTCGATATGGTTCGGCTCGGGCTCGGACTGTACGGAATCGATCCCTCCGGGAAATACAGCGAACAGTTGCTGCCGGTGGCAGCACTATATACCAGCATTTCGCAGATTCGCAGAGTACCGGCAGGAGAAGGAGTGGGGTATGGCCATTTGGATGCAGCCGATCACGAGCGGCTCATTGCAACAGTGGGCATCGGATATGCCGATGGCTACAGCCGGCAGTTTTCCTCGGGCCAGGGATTTATGCTCTTACATGGAATGCGGGCCCCTGTGGTGGGCCGTGTATGTATGGATATGACATTGATTGATATCACTAAAATTCCCGAAGCCCGCGAAGGAGATCGCGTGGAGGTCTTCGGAAGTAAAATTAAATTAGAAGAACTTTCGAAGCGCATTGCTACCATTCCCTATGAAATCATGGCAGGATTATCGGAAAGAATTGAAAGAGTGTATACGGAAGAATAAATCAACGGCTTTTGAAGAATTCCAGCTGGTATTCGCCTTTCAACTTTTTGTCTTCTCCAATGCTTAACAAGGCCATTGCTTCTTTGTCTACATTAATAATCAGGTATTCTTTGGCATTCAGAAAAATACGTGCCAGAGTGCCCATATCCGGAATTTCGGCCTTGTCGAAAATGACATAATGATTGGAAACTCGGTTTTGAATGTTGTATCCGATTTTATTGACAAGGGTTCCATCCTGCAGTTTCAACTGCTTCACAGCTCCGTTGTAATAAACCGTCAAAGAGTCATTTTCAAAAAATTCAAATTCAATCAGATTGCCGGCACTGGCAGGTAAGAGCGTCCATCGCCCGAGCATTTTACCCTTTACATTTTCAAACACATAGGTATGGCAGGATTGCACGATCCAGGCAAATGCAAGTAAAATGGGCAGTATAAGGAGCTGTTTCTTTTTCATAAGACTTGTCTATATAGTTGAATACGAATATAATGCTGTTCTGTTTCACACTTCTTGCATCAGGGTGCGAAAAGCCACATACTTATCCTTGTAGCGCTCTCGGTGAGCCGCTTGCAGTTCTGTAGCAAATTCCTTTTGATAACGCAGAAAGTCCTCCATATTGTTTAACCAGTATTGAATGGCGTAGGTATTTCCCGAATCGGCCTCCGCGCCATCCACGCGCAAAAAGCGATGCTCCCGAAAGAGTCCTGTTTTCATCACTTCCGGAATATGTACCTTTTTCATCCAGCGCAACCAGTCCTGCGCAATATCCGGATCAACTTTTACCGTCACATTGTACAAAATCATAGCTTTTATAATTGATCTCCCCGCAATGCCCTGAAACGTTCTCTTGCTTCCTCTGTGAAAATGCTCCCCTGATATTCCAGTATGAGTTCTTTATATAATTCCATGGCTTTGTGCTCATCCCCTTTCACCTGATCGTATATTTCGGCCAATTTGAAGAGGGCATTATCTTTTAGCAAATCATCAAAATTCTGCTCTATTACTTTTTCATAAAATGATATGGCGGCATCTATATCCTGTTCTTCCATGGCAATGTTTGCCATTTGATACCAGATATCATCCATCAGTTCTCCGGCCGGAAATGTCTTTGCTATGCTGTCAAGCAATGCCGTGGCTTCCGTATATTTTTTCTGAAATTTCAGAAGGTCGGCTTTTGCAAAGAGCATTAAAGGCAATGCCGTAGTATCGAGCCCAAGGTTGGATGTAATAAAGATGGAAAGTTCAAGGGCATCATTGGATATTAGTTCCGAGCTTGATCCTTTCAGCACTTCGAGCATGCCCTGTGCAAATTCAAAATCGCCTATGTAGTAATACAATTTGGCATTTTTGTAGCGGGCCAGTTCTCCAAGGGGCTCATCCTTCAAATCGAGGTCAACCTGAGAGTATATCAAGGTGGCGTCCCAAATCCGGCCATCCGCCAGGAGATAATCGGCATAGTCGAGTTTGATACCGGCTTGCATCTTCCTGTTCAGACCCGGGGATTTTAGCAGCTCTTCACACAATTTGATGGCCGCATCCAGATCATGGAGATAATAGGCTTCGAGGTAAGCGAGGTCTTTTTTAATGGATGCCAGGCGGAGCGGATTTTGCCCAAACTCTCTTAAAAAATCTTCGTAGTCTGATTTCAGACTTTCGACTTCCTCACGGGTATATTCATAACCTGCATTCAATCTTTCCTTTTTCACGGTAAGCATGGCTTCCCGCGCATAGAAATAATAGGGCGCGTTCTTTCCTTTTTGCAGCAAATATTCCAGTCCTTCGATGGCCGCATCATAGTCCTGCAAATTAATTGCCTCGGTGGCCAGCTTAAATATGCGCTCTCCGTTTTCTCCGTATCGCTTGTCAAGTGCTTTGGCCTGTAAGAGAGCATTTTCAAAATCTTTCCTTTGCAAAAAGAGCCATATGAGCAGTTCGTTGTAATAGACGGCCGTGGGGTTCTCCCTGATTCTTCTGTACAGTTGTTTTTGTACCTCTGTATATACTTCGTCCTCGCTGAGCGGGTCTTGCAGGATGTTTTTAATGATCTCCATCTCACCCGGTCGCCACGCAAGGTAATCCAACAGGTAGTGACTCATTTTAATGGGGTCTCCCCGGTCATAATAGAGACGGGCCAGTTCAAGGTCAAAGGTGTAGCCCTTTACCCGTTGTCTTCCTTTCTTGTAACTTTTCACGGCCAGATCAAACTCGCCCGCCTGAACAAAGGCAGTGGCAAGCCGGCTTACTGCCACCACATCCGGGTCCATTTCTTCGATGGCCGATTCAAAAAACCGGTTGGCCGTTTTTCGGTCGCCCAAAAGTTTGGCAATATACCCTCTGTCTACGAGGTAAATTTCATTGCCCCTGTTTCTTTTCCACTGACTCTTGCTGAGCTTCCCGGCTGCTTTATAATTTTCAAGTTTCAGATAGCTGTTGAGCAGATATCGGTAGAAATAGTCGGAGTGACCGCTCTTTTCATACAATTCATCAAACAGGGCCGCTGCCTTTTCATATTCACCGTTGTTGTAATACTGCAAGGCAAGGTTGCGCTGTGCATCATCGTTTTGTGCCGGCAGGGCATGGAAAGAAAGGAGTAAAATCAGAAGAAACAGTTGTTTCATAAAGTCATGTATGGGATATTAAACGCAGGAAAACTGCCGGGATTTTGAAAAATAATGCAAAAAAAGCCACCTGTAGAACAGGTGGCTTAAAATTAATCAGGAATTCCCATTTTTAGTTCAGGGTAAACTTAATCGGGAGATTGAAGTAAACCGGTACCGCTTTGCCCCGCTGCTTGCCCGGCTTCCATTTTTGTGGATACTTCTGCAAGACATCCACTGCAGCCTCGTTCAGGCCACCCCCCGGGCCTCGCAACACCTGTATATCGCTGAGCGAACCGTCCGGCTCCACTACAAACTGTATGTACACCGTACCTTCAATATTATTTTCCCTGGCCATGGCCGGGTATTTCACATTTTGATATATGTATGCATAGAATGCCTTTAATCCCCCCGGAGGCTCGGGCATTTCTTCCACTATGCGAAACGGAGTTACCGGTTTTTCCGGTTCGGGAGGCGGAGGAGGAGGAGGCAGTTCCACGGGCTCTTCCGACTCTTGGTCAAAAATTTCCACCGGCTCTTCTTCCTCCTCGGGTTCATCTTCCACCACTTTGATTTCGGGAGGGGGTGGCGGGGGCGGGGGCGGGGGTGGCGGCTGCCGTGTTACCGGTGGTTCAATGGGTATCTCTTCATCATATTGCTGAAACTGCACCTTGCTTTTAGCCTGAGGCGGTGTCAGTGTAAATGCCAAAAGCAATATACCCAGTATCGAAGCAAAGCCAATCCTCAGGAATATGCCCCGATAACTGTTCACATCGGCTTCCGGATACTTTTTGTCAAACACATCCTCCTCTTCATCCTGATGATGTTTGATTATCTCTTCCGGTTTGCGAAGGCTGAAAACCAAATAGGTGACGGCCAGCGGAAGGATCAATATGGCAATAATGCCAATGATCAGTATGGTGGTATTATCCATATATCAAGCTTTCTTTGATTGATAGTTGTTTGCAAATATAATGGCTGCTGCCAAAGAGCCGATAATATTAGCCAAAATGTCCTGACTTTCAAAATTACGGCCACTCGTAATGAAATACTGCAAGAGTTCCATTATGGTTCCGAAAATGGCGGCCGGCAAAATCGTCAGGGCTGCATAAGTCCAACGCCTTTTTTGAAAATCATATTGTCCCGAAAATCCATACAAGACTGCAATGGCAAGGATACCGTACATCAACAGATGTGCAACTTTGTCGACATACGGCCCGTTGACCCGGGGAAACTGCCCGGAAGGCCACAGCGAAAGTGACACAATGATGACCATCCATACGGTTGCCGGCAGCCAGCGCATTGGCTTGCACTTTATTTCTTTTGACTGTCAGGATTCGCTGATCAAAGCGGCATATTCTCCGGGCGAGAGAAGCTCATCCAATTCAGAGGGATCAGAAAATTTTATTTTTATCATCCATCCTTCCCCATAAGGATCCTCATTGACCAATTCCGGAGAATCTTCCAGGGCTTCATTGGCTTCGAGCACCGTAGCACTCACCGGCATGAAGAGATCGCTGACGGTTTTTACGGCTTCTACCGTACCGAAAGGGTCTTCTTTTTTCAGTTCTTCTCCCACGGTTTCAATTTCGATATATACAATATCCCCGAGTTCCTTTTGGGCGAAGTCGGTGATCCCGACATATCCTTCGCCATCCTCAATCCTGATCCACTCGTGCTCTTTGGTGTACTTCAAATTTTCAGGTAGCTTCATTTCAACTCAAAATTTTGCTTAAAATTAAGCTAAATACTGCGATTTTTCAGCATATCACTCGGCCAGTGTGAAGCGCACGGCAATTCCCGCGTTGGTGTTTGAAATCGGATAAGAAATGGACGTCCAGGGCCTGGTCTTTTTGTGATCGAAATAGAGCCGGATGCTGAGCCGGTTGTTGACGACATACATGGCCGATGGACTGATGGAATAAGTACGGGCGCCCTGGGTAGGTTCTGCTATGTTTTGATCCATGCGGTAATTCATGGTGATGTCATTGCGATAGCTGAAATCCATCTTGAAAGTGAGTTCATTCTCCAGTTCTACCTGCTCTCCGTTTATTTTAAAAGGAAGGCGTACGCCCTTCACCCGGTATCCGGCCCCGAAGGTGATCTCCGACATGCCGCGCTCTATCAGCTGATAGTCGATCAGGCTCAGGGAAAGGCTTCTGGATTTTTTGTATTCAAAGCGCGCGGTAACTCCGTTTTGCAGGGTCATATCAATTCCGATGAGCGGGGCAAACTGCTCCATGATGGTCACATTGGGGAATACATAGAGCGAATAGAAGTTTCCGAAGAGCGTGTCCCGCTCGGAAGGGAAGCCGATTTTCAAAGAGTCTCCATATTGAAAATCGGTTTTGAAATTATTGACCGTCAGGCTCGAGTTGTATCCGTGGCTGATGTTCAGGCTTGAGAATATTTTGTCAAAGGGTTTCACCTTGCTCAATCCGCTGTATCGAAAACGCCAGTTTGGCTTGGGCCGGTTGGCAAATATATCCAAAGAAGTTTCGCTGGCGCTTGTTCCGGTATATGCTGATATAAATGCCGGAATCAATACAGCCTGGGAATAGGGCCCGTAGCCATCGGCATAATCGGGAAACCGGATGGTATCATTCACATTGAACTCTTCAAAACTTCCCGAGGAATACGGATTTAGCGATCCCAATATATTCGAAAAAGTGATGCGATTGGCTTCAAACTGTTTATAGGTTTCCGTAATACGGGAAGAGTCCCGTTTATCAAACATGGTATTTACAGCCAGAAATGAAATTTTGTAGGAACCCTGCCATTGAGGGTTCAGGTGCTCAAATCCGTCATTCGTCTTTCCGGTAAACTTGAAAAATTCCGTGTAATTGCTCATGAGCGAGTGCGACCAATTAAGGTCAATAGTCATTCCCCTCACCGGCTCGATACTGGCTTTGAGATCATAGTTTTCGGTCACATTTTGAGTGTATTGAAAATTGAATGTAGTGGCACGGGTCATCCAATCCCGGGCTGCAAAATCGTTCAGCAGGTTGCTGTCGGGCTGGAATCCGAAAACAAAAGGCCATCCCGGAGCCGAAAAGCCATCGGACAAGCCCAGGAATGCCGCATCAGGCATAAAACCCGGGAGCATGCTGCCTTCGGTCTTGTTGTAATTAAAGCTCACCCGTTTCAGCCCCATCACAACACCCAGAATGCCTTTTACCCCTGCACTCAATTCTTTTTCTTTTTTGTCTTTCTTGTCACCAGCTTTCTTTTCTTCTTTGTTATTGCTTCTGCTTCTGGGCAGGCGCCCGCCCGATCGCTGCCGGGTGTTGCCCACGGCCTGCTTCAGTATGGGAATTTTGCGATACAAGTTGTTCATGTTGGCATCGGCATTCACTCGAATACTGCGCGAATTGCGGATATCGTTTCCAAAGGAATCCACCACCAGTGAGGCGGCTTTCCAATTATAATCCGTGGAATAGGCCGCCCGGGCATTCAGCCAATCCAGCAGCGGGAGCTTTTTGAAGGGAGCCTGATAGTTGAGTGTAATTGTATGGAAATAGTCCGTATTTCGTCCCAGACTTTTAATATTTGACCAAATGCTGTCCTTCTTCCATTGTTTGTCGATTTTCCCCTGGGGTTCATCAATTCGTGACTTGGCCGTAGCCGAAAGATTCAGTTTCAATGATTTTGTAATATCCCAGCGCATATCGTAGAAGCGATCCCAATTGAAGAACTTATTGTAAGTTGTATCCAATAAAGCATCCCCATAAAGGTCGCGCAACACCAATTCACCGTATTGACGGTTGATGTCTGTACGAAATGAGAAACTGTTTGGCATGGGATTCAGGTTGATATCCCGGATAATTCGCAGCCACTTGCTGCTCATCGGTATTAACTTCTTGAACGGCTCTATGTATTTTGCTTTCCCGGAGTAGTTGTATGCAAGCCCGCCTTTATATCGCTTGATCAGGTCGTATTCCGTAAGCGGATTGCGCTTCAGAATTTCATTGTAGGCATAGGTCAGATTAAAATTGGAGAGATCATAAAAACGAGACTTTCCTTTTCCGCTTTTATTTTTGCGAATATTTGTAAAGTTCAGGCTTTTGATGGAGGTGTAATCCTGTATTTGCTTGAGGTACTCTTTCCGTTCGGCACCCTGAAGTTCGGTTAAAAGATCGGCTACCGGAATATCGAGGTCATAAGGGTCAAATTCGGGCCGGCTGAATGTTTCGGAAATGCCGGCATACATGGGGATGCTGAGCCCGAGAAATTCCGGCAGGAGTTTTCCCAGTTGCAAGTTGGTGGCGGCATTGTATTGGTAGTAATTGTCGCGATATCGGTCGTTCACCCGTTGCTCGAGTTGCCCGAATCCGATGGTGTGCATGCTGCCCGAAAGCTGCACATCTCCCAGATCTGCCATTTTCAAATCGGCCCGAACCAGGCCGGCACCCCCTCCGCGCTCATTCATCCCGACCAGCCTAAACTCATTCACCCAAACTTCTGCACACAGATCACGGCCGATTACTCCTTCCGTCTTGGGGTTTCGCAATCCGATCATCGCTACCTTGACCAATCCCAGATTTGGATTGCCGATAATAGTAATGCTCCGCCCGTTGCTAAGTTGCAGCGTATAGGGGGCTGTGCGGTCTCCGCCCAGAAGGTTTCGCTGCTGCTTGATCAAACGCAAAGTATCAAGGGTTATGTCAATCAGGTTTTCATCCGGCCATAATGCCCTCCGGCTGGCATCATTATTGCCATTCACATCATCGGGAGCCGTCACTTTCAGGGGGATGGATATTTCATAATAGTTTTCGGTAAAATCATTCCCCAACCTGACGAAGGCGTGCATTTCCCCGTCTTTCAATCGTTCTGCCGGTTTAGCGCTGCCGTTAAAATCTTCGGCATGAAAAAAGAGCTGCATTCGCTTGTACTGGCGAAAATCAAAGTTTAGTGTTTTAAAGACTGCTTTGGCATCTCCATCCTGAAGGCCACATACTTCCAGCATCATGGATTGCTCATTTTGAAGCAAGGTAGTGCCGGCATTATTCCCGATAAATTGTTCTCTTTGCACACCCGGTGGGAGCAGGTAGGGAATGGGTTGCTTTCTTGAATTTTCTTCCACACTTACAGCCGATACGTTAAAGAAGGTCTCATTGTCACCATCCTCGGCAAAGTACTCACCGGGCGAAGCCAGCGAAAAACGGTAGCGTCTCCATTGGTTGCGCACGAGCTGAAGCCGGGCAAAGCGCAGTATGGCCGTTTGATTAAAGCCGGTAAGAAACATACGCATAAAGCGAATCGAACGAAAATCCTGAATGCCCCCGACTTTCGAGTCGAAGTTGTAAATGGGAATTTGAAAGTGGTACCAGTTAATTTCATCCGAGGTACCATCCGGAAAAGAGGCGCTGGCAGTAACCACATCCGTGATATAGGGGTTATTTTCGGGACTCATTCCGCTAAACATGGGAATACGGTATTGATAGTATTCTTCATTCTCATTCAACGTATTGTCTCGGTTGAGGTCTTCGGTATTGGGCAGGTTGCTTCCCTGCTGAAAGCGGTCCGATTCGATGGTGGCATAGGTGTTTCCTTCTGCTCCGTCATAGTGCCGGTAGCGGGGCAATACACAAATCTCCGCATTTTCGAGCTCCGGAGCCAGGTAAGAGATGAAGTCATCGGATGAAGGATCATTTCGGAGTGTATCCAGTACTTCGGCATTGAGTTGGCCATTGTTTACCATGGTTTGAATCCGGCTGATAAAGGGCGCGAAGAAATCCCGCTCCGACTCCGAGCTAAGCCCGTCAAAACCCAGGTCCTGCCTTTGCAATACGGCAGGATCGGTAGAAAAAGCATTGGTAATAGCCTGATTGTTAGGCACGACCCCCCACCCTGTAGTATCCAGGTTGGCCTGTGCATCGCTTTCAGGGAGTCCGTTTTCGAAGAAATTGCGCGAGTCTTTCAATACATCCTCCGAAACATTTCCAAGATTAATATACATTTCTCCCGAACCGCTTCGATTATCAAAAGGGTCCATCACCCAAAAATCAATAAATTCAATATTGGCTGCTTCAAAGTCATTTGTTTCGAGGGCACGGGTAATCCCCCCCCATCGCGACTGCGGATCTTTCAACGTGCCATCGGGATTCAGCCCAGATGAAATACCGGGCACACCATTTGGAGTGGACTCAAAGTTGTAAGGCCCTCTGACCTTCGGCATATACATCAGGTCAAATGTGGCAATCTGCTGAAATGTTAGTTGAGTTTCGCGTTCAAAGATTTCCTGTTCATTGATGATGCGCACATAATGGCTCGACTGGCACTCGGGATTTTTTTTTATGTAATCGGGTGTGCTCCCTCTGTTTTGAAAGAAAAGCGGATCCATGGAATACCAGACGAGCTTGGCGCGGTTGTAACCGTATATCAGGCTGTCGAAAACTGCGGCTTCCGGGAACAGTTCCTGACCATTGCCATTTACTGCTCCTCTCGGTGTACTTGCCAGAGCCCATGCCGTAAAAGGAAAGCGCAGATCATAATAGGTTCTTGTGCCTTCAAAATCGTCAATATATATTATCCCTCCGTCTGCCCTGTCTCCTTGATTAATTGCCCTGTTGTGACCGGGGCTGAAATATGCCCCTTCGGCAACGATATTAATTGAAGAATTTCCCTTTGCTTTCAAAACGGGAAGATTATCAAGCATACGGGTCAATGAAGGAAGATTTTTGTTGTAGTGCAAATCCGCCCCGTAAATGGAGTTGGAAATCGGGTCGTTTCCGTAATTTACCTTTTGCGTATAAGGCCTCTCGGATAAGTGCATCTGCGTGGCCCCCAGCGTGAAATTATCGTTGACCCAATAGTCGAACCTGTTGCCTACCATGGTACGTTGCTGAAACCCGAACTGATTGTTATTCTCAAAGTTTACGTTTATGGGAACTCCGGAATTCAGTATCCCGTCATTGATGATCTTGATCCGACCAAGGTTATAGTCAATCGTATAATCCCGTCCTTCTACCAGTCTTTGTCCTCCTGCCGTTACGGTTACCGAGCCGCGGGGCAGATTGAATGTGCCGAGATAAATTTCGGAAGATACTTTTGACTTGTACCTGCCCTTAATTAAAAATCGGTCGAACTGGGGAAACTGCTCGGCAACAAAACGTGTGCTGTCGTAGAGTTTCTGAAAAATATATTTTTCCGCCAGTTCGTTCGGGTTTCCGTTTTCAATAAATCTCTCTTTTAGATTCGATCCAAAGGGCTCCACCACAGGAAAAATGATTCTTCCTCTTTGAGGATCAATTGTAATACCGGGAACAAAGTCAAAGACCCCGTCAGGTTGAGGGTCCAGTTGATTGTTCAGCCGATCCAGGCCCATGACTTTAATGATTGCTTTATTTTTTATCCCCTTGCCCTCTGGTATATATCTTTTATTTCCTCCTCCGGGATCCTGATAATATATATCCAGAAAAAAGTCTTCACTGTTTACCTGATATGCCCCCAGGGAGTAAATGTTTTTCATCATGAGGTCCCAGATTGGCAATTTGGGGCGTGCCGAAGTACTTTTGAGCATTTTCAGAAAAATAACATTCGGGCTTTTGGGGTCAATCGGCACATCTTGTGAAAACTCCCCTATCCGAAATGTTTTCCCCTGATATGTATATTCAAAAGCCACTCCCAGCACTTCGTCCGGCTGCAGGGCTTGATTTAAAGAGATAAATCCAAGACGGGGGTAAAGTGTAAATTCGGTATTCTGCAGTTGTCTTGCCCTTGTCTTTTCATATGAAGTTATCGGCTTCAAATTAAGCTCATTGTTGAGCGTATTAACAACGGTATTAAGCGAACGGGTACCAGAGCTGTTGATCACCTTCTGGTAAAGGGTGTTGGAGCCGTTGTTTGGTACATTGGGACCTGGAATAACGGAAAAATTAACGGTATCAAAAAGATGCCTGCTTTCACCAAGGTCCATAAAAGCAACCACATCACGTGTGTTCTGTGTGACACCGGTCGTGTTAGTGACCCACACTTCGATGCGTGTGATTTGAATGGGTGAGTTGATCACCGGAAGGGTTTTCAATGCCTCTTCATAGTGATCCCGGAAATACTGGGCCAGAAAGAAGTGCCTGTTTTCATCATATTGCATACCCGACACTTCAAAATCCCGGG
Organism: Chitinophagales bacterium; assembly: GCA_026981615.1. Classification (GTDB taxonomy): domain Bacteria; phylum Bacteroidota; class Bacteroidia; order Chitinophagales; family S012-47; genus S012-47. Next base: position 2,778 of record JALSIH010000097.1, on the reverse strand, counting down.
TTTGAGCCCCTCCTTCAATCTGTATATTGTCTCTTCTTGATTTTTGCTGTGAGAGCACGCTCGTCACGGTAAGGCGGCCAAATTTTAACTTCGATTTTAAGCCAAAAAGCGACTGGCTTCCTGTAATGAGCGAAGTCGGCAGAGGAAAGCTCACATTTCCGGCTTCCACATTTTGTACGATCTCGTCTTCCGAGCCTTCGTAGTTCAGCTTGATCTGGTTGTCAAAATTAAAACTCGGCTGGGTATTGTAATTGGTATTGATCTTCATTTTATCCCCGATCTGCCCCGTCACCGACATGTTGATGTTCATATTGAAGTCGAAGCCCCCGTTTCGCTGTGCCCTTTGTGGCAGGGTGGGATTTTGGATATTTTGGAATGTACCTCCGAAAAGCAGTTCTATCGAACCCTGGGGCCGGATTTCCACAGTGCTGCCACTGAGAAATTTGCCCAACAGGTCGTCTTTTTTGAAGAGCTCCAGGTCTTCGCTTCTTCCGAGCAGGTCCACTCCGCGTGCCCGCTGTTTCCAGTATTCTTCTTCCGAACGTTTGAATTCTTCCTTCAGAAAATCATCAAAATCAATGTAGCCCGGTGGGCGATAATTTTGATGGTCATAGGTCTCCACGATTATGTATTCTCCGGTTTCCGGATCGTATTCGATGTGCTTGTTGATCAAAGAAGGGTCCTGCAAATCAAAGGGATTGTAATTGGGGTTGCTGTAATAGTCGCCCTCCCGGTCTTCCAGCGGATAGGGCAGGTCCACCACGGGCGAGTCGGCCGCCATCCGAACGGGCAGAAGAAACAAATCCGGAGATATTTCCGCAAAACTTTTATCCAGGGTCTCACCCTCGCTGGCCCTCCGGTATGGCGTAGCTGCAAGCAATACGCCCGCCCCCAGGGTAAACATCCATATGGTCCTCATTAAGCTCTTCATTCTCTGCGGTCAGGCCGGGTTATATATTTTTTAAGGTTTCTTTGATCAGGAGTTCCACACTGTCAAGAGCCGGTTGATGACGAAGGGTTTTTTCAATGCTCTTTTCTGCCTGCGATTTCGAAAAACCAAGCATGATTAATGCAGATAACGCCTCTTCCTTAAGGGTATTGCTTGCCCCGGGCGCCATTATTTCTTCCGAAGCCTTCATCTGCGGCAGTTTGTCTTTCAGTTCCAAAATCAGACGTTTGGCCGACTTGGGGCCAATGCCTTTAATGCTTCTTATTTTGGCTTCGTCTTCGTGCAAAATGGCCTCGGCAAATTCGGGCGGCTGCATGGACGATAACACCAAACGGGCAGAGGCCGGCCCCACACCCGAAACCGATATGAGCAAACGAAAGAGTATTTTCTCGTCCTCGCTAAAAAATCCGTAAAGGGTATGTGCGTCTTCCTTTACATGAAAATGAATGAAGAGCAGGCACTCCTTCTTTCCCTGAATGGAGGCATAGGTATGCAGGCTGATATGTATCTCATAGCCTATACCATTGTTTTCAAGCACTACCATTGCAGGGGTAAGCAGCGTTACCTTGCCGGAAATAAATGCATACATGTACTGATATTAATTGCGATTTTGGGCAAGTAGAGGTATAAGGCTATAGGCGGTGATTTGTTGAAGAGATCAAAATTACATAAAAATCAAAGTTGATTCAATAGCGTCTATAATTCCATGTCCAGTTTATGCTTCATCTCTTCTTTTACCTGGGCATCGACCACGGCAATGGAAACCATGTTGATGATCTCTCTCACAGAGCTTCCCAGCTGCAAGATATGGATGGGTTTTTTCATCCCCAGCAGCACCGGGCCGATGGCCTCCACATTTTCCACCTCCGATAAGAGCTTGTATGCAATGTTTCCGGCTGCCAGGTCAGGAAAGATGAGGGTATTGGTGCGGCCGCCCAGAAGATCGCAAAAAGGGTAGTTCTGGGCCAGCACGTCCTGATTGAAAGCAAGATTGGCTTGTATTTCGCCATCGGCAACGATCTCGGGATGAAGGTCTTTCATCAAACGAACCGCTTCGCGCACTTTGATGCTTTCTTCATTTTCAAAAGAACCGAAGTTGGAATAAGACAAAAAGGCCACCCGCGGCTCAATGTTAAACTGGCGAACAGCATTGGCCGTCAGCAATGCGATCTCATACAATTCGCGCGCATCGGGATTGACATTGATGGTGGTGTCGGCCATGAAAAGAGGGCCTTTGGAGCTGTTGAGAATATACATGCCCGCTACCCGCATGCCCGGCTTCAGTGTGCCGATAATCTGAAGAGCCGGACGGACAGCTTCCGAATATTTTCGCGTCAGGCCGCTGATAAATGCATCGGCTTCGCCCATTTCCACCATCATCACTCCATAGTAATTGCGATCGCGCATGGCTTTCTTCGCTTCCAGCAGGTTAAATCCTCTTCGTTTCCTTTTTTCAAAAAGTATCTCTCCGTATTCGTGGCGTTTTTGCTCATTCTCTTCGGCCCTCGGATTGACAATCAGCACATCTCCCAACTCAAGATTGTTTTCTTTCATCAGTTTCCGAATCTTAAGAGGATTTCCAAGCAGAATGGGTTCGGCTATGCCCTCGTCTTTTACAATCTGTGCTGCTTTCAGAATTTTATAGCTGTCTGCCTCGGCAAATACCACCCGCTTGGGGTTGGCTTTCGCACGGTTCATCACTACGCGAAGGACCCTTGTCTCCAGATGAAGCCGCTCGGCCAGTTCTTCTTTGTAGGCATCCCAGTCTTCGATGATTCTTCGGGCCACACCCGTTTCGATGGCGGCTTTTGCCACAGCCGGGGCCACGG
>JALSIH010000096.1 GCA_026981615.1 Chitinophagales bacterium | reverse complement strand
AAAAAAAAAAAAAAAAAAGAACCTGTGCAAGTTTTCTACTGTTTTATTTTGATTTTTTTCTTTTCTCCCTTCCCCCAAGAAGAGACACATTACGTACAGACTTATGAGCACCTATGCGTTCATACGCTCTTGTAACGTGTGATTTCTCAAGGCAAAGAGCAAAACCGGAAGGCGGAAAGCCGTCAGGAGCGCTTCCGGCCAAAATCCAATGTTTGTAAATGAAGGGAAGCTTTCAGCGACACCCCAATCATCACATGCTTTCACAGCTGCTGCGCAGATGAACCCGAAGCGAAATAAAGCAACTTTGGCCGGGACAAAAAAGGCCGTCTTCTGCCGGAAGACCGCCTTTTTATTCACAGTCAGTTCCTTCCTCCTATTGCCTCGCCAGCAGATAGCTCGTTTCTTCGCACTTCAATTCCGCTTTGCCTTCGCTCCGATTCTTCATCTGACAGCGGGCTTTCAACTCCCCGTCTTCATAGATTTCCATCTTACCGCCCGCTCCCATTTTCAGTTTTGCTGCATCCAGCAGCTTCCCGTTCACATCAAGCAACTTGATCTCCCCGTTGCCAATTTCAAGATACGCGGGTTCATACTCTTTCAAAAACAAGAGCAGGCCCAGGGCATTCAAACCCTCATCGCTGCTTTCCAAATCCTCTATCTGCCACTTGCCATCGAACTCGCTGTTCTGATCGCCTTGTAGCTTCCTTTCACTTTGATTGCAAGCCGCTGCAATCAGAAGGAAAAGAAATAAGAAATAAATGGTCTTTTTCATGATTAAAGTTTAATAGTTACTATAAATATATTCTTTCATACTATCAAAAACAAAACATTTATCAATGGGACTTGAACTATCTGCAATAACCACAACGCTTTCCTGTATATTATAGTCATTACAATCATTGTTTTCCCCATTATTATTGCTATTGATTACAATCCCAATAAAGTGAATTTTATTGCCGTGACAATCAGTTACTACAACATCATAACTCTCGATCGTTCTTGTCCAAAAATTAAAATCAACATCTCCTTCGATGTGATATGTACACCCATCTGTTGACGTAACTTCAAAGTCCAAGTGAATTTTTGTTGCATAGGCCTTATTTGTGAACGACAAGCTTAGAGCAAATGCTAGAAAACATCCTACAATTAAATTTTTCATACTTATTTATTTTTTATTAACCGGAAAATTCCGCTACTAAAAAAAAAAGAACCTGTGCAAGTTTTCTACTGTTTTATTTTTATTTTTTTTCTTTTCTCCCATTTGCCTATAGATATCATTGTATAAAAGGAATTTAGAGACTTCCGGGTAACTATCTCTTGTATAACGTGTGAACCCGCGAAGGAGAAAACGACAGTCCCCGCCTGTTTCCGCATAAGGGAAAGGCATTGTCTTCCTCTTATCAGAGAGTGTAGGCCGGAAAATCAATCAATGGCAATCCCGCTCCGCGGCCACGGCCGAGCCCCAGCGGTTGAGAGCTATCTCCACACAGCGCCCCTTGTCAAGCATATCCTTTACGTGGGCAGCAAATGCATCATTCTCTGCGGCCCGGCAGCAGGGCTTTTCCCGGCTTATCACCGCAAGCTCGGCAGCATTTCCCGATGCCGTTTCATGCCGGTACTTTCCGTCTTCTTTGTAAAAAAGGAGTATCTCATTCACATTGAGCGCGGATATCTCGTTATTCAGCATGGATTCAAAGTCATCGGCAGAAATTTCTTCGCCCGTTACCGCTTCGCTGTCGAGCAGATTGGATTTCTTGCAGGAAAGCGATAAAAGGAAGAAGAGGGAGAGCAAAAGGAGTAAATTCTTCATAATGGCTGTTTTTGATGAAACAAGACCGCATTAAGTTAAGAAAATATATACAATAGATAAAATAAGCCACTGCTCAGCCCGCGGCAGCAAGCCAGGCTTCGAGAGCCGCTCCGGTGATGAGGGCCTCTTCGTCCACATCAAAGCGGGCCGAGTGAATGGGTGCCGTAATGCCCTTACCGGCATTGCCGGTTCCGAGGCGGTAAAAGCAGGCCGGTATTTCGCGGCCATAGAAGGCAAAGTCTTCGCCTGTCATGCGCTGGGGCAAGTCCACCACATTTTCTTTTCCGAGCAGTTCTTCGGCCAATTTTCGCGTTTTCTCTGTAAGCACTTCGTCATTGTGCACATAGGGATAGCCCACGCGTATGTCCGTCATACAGTCTCCTCCCATGGCCCGGGCCGTTTCTCCCGCTATTTTTTCGATCCACCGATGTGCTTCGAAGCGCCACTCCTCATCGAAAGTCCGGAAAGTCCCTTCGAGCAACACCGAGTCGGGAATCACATTGGTGGCGCCATTGGCCATTACTTTACCGAATGAAAGCACAGAGGGCGTCAACGGATTGCTTTTGCGGCTGACAATTTGCTGCAGAGCGGTGATGACATGGGCCGTGATGAGCACGGGGTCCGTCAATTGATGCGGCAGGGCCGCATGCCCTCCTTTCCCTTTGATTGTCACATATATTTCATCGGCCGATGCCATATACGGGCCGGGGCGCATGCCCACTTTTCCGGCCTCGAGGGGCGGGTGCACATGCTGCCCCCATATGCGCTCCGGTGCCGGATTCCGAAGGACACCCTCATCAATCATGACGGAAGCCCCTCCCGGCAGTTTCTCTTCGGAGGGCTGGAATATCAATTTCACCGTGCCGCTCCATTCATTGGCACACTCTTTCAATATTTTGGCGGCCCCCAGAAGGCAGGCCGTGTGTACATCGTGGCCGCAGGCATGCATCACACCCCGGTTTTTCGAGCGGTAGGGCACCTTGTTTTCTTCTTCGATGGGCAGTGCATCCATATCGGCCCGCAGGGCCACTACCCTTGCAGACGGCTCTTTGCCTTCGATGAGCGCCACGATGCCTGTTTTGGCAATTCCATCCCGGTAGCCGATGCCCATCGCGTCAAGGCGCTCAGCGACAAAGCGTGCGGTTTCAAACTCACGGAAGGCCAGTTCGGGGTGCATGTGCAAATGTCTTCGCCAAGCTTGCAGCTCCGGAAATATTTTTCTTGAAGCTTCCTGTATCCGGTTCTTTAGTGCTGTCATGAGGATGGAAAATTAAGAAAAAGTAAGTGGACCTTCTCCCCGGCAAAGCCCCCGTGCTAAGGGGCAAGAATGTCAATAGGGCCTTTGGATAGGAAAGCTTTGGGGAAGGCTTCCCGGACAATAAGGAGGTCGTGATAGGCCTTGAGCTTGTCGCGGTAATTGCCCACCACAAGGCGGTAGCGTGGCGGATAATACACCACTTCCGATTCAAAGGTGCCGGCAAATATTTCATCAAAGTTTTTCTTTGCCTTCCTGATTTCGGGCAAAGAAGAAGCCATGGCCACATGGATGCGATAGCCCGGCACGCCTTCCAGCTTGTCGATATAGGCCTTGTGCCTTTCCAGCAAAGCTTCCACCTCCGGGGGCATCTCTACAATAACTGTACCCGTATCACGGGCAGCCGTATTTGTCTGGCTGTGCAGGCAAAGAGAGAAGAGAAGAGCCGTGGCGATTAAAAAACTTTTCATGCGATGAGGTCTAAGGCGGCCGAGGCACCGATGCGATCGGCTCCGGCCCGGATGAGCGCTTCGGCCGCGGCCCGGCTCTTAATGCCGCCCGAAGCCTTTATTTTTATTGACGGAGGCAGCAATGCCCGCAGTTGCTCAATGTCTTCCACGCTGGCTCCGCGACCCAGAAAACCGGTGGAGGTTTTCACATAATCCACGTCTGCATCCACGCATATTTCACATACTTTTTCAATCTCTTCGGGCGTGAGCAGGCCGATCTCAATGATGACCTTTATGATCTTATTGTTGAGATGGGCCGTGGTGGCCATGGCCTCGATATCGTTGCGGGCAAATGCCCAGCGGCCGTTTTTCACTGCGGCAATATTCATTACCACATCCACTTCATCGGCTTCTTTGTCGGCAGCGTTTTTTATTCCTTCCACCTTGGCGGAGGTGGCTCCGTATCCCATCGGAAAACCCACTACCGTAGCGACTTTGACCGGGCTGCCTTCCAGCCATTTCACCGCATCGCTGATAAAAACGGGCGGAATGCAAACGGCTGCAAAATGATTTTCGATCGCCTCTTTGCAGAGTCGCTCCACATCGGCCAGGTTGATATTGGCTTTCAGGTTTGTGTAGTCAATTCTGGAAGCAATTTCTTCCGTACTGATCATGTCCATAATTCTATTGCTTCTTTCCATAGGTTTCAATAACAAAGATTGACAAAAAATATTATAGGATTAACTTTTTATCGCCTGCAAATTTCATGCCTCCACTTTCGTGGTAGCTCCGCAGCATTTTTTGTATTTCTTGCCGCTGCCGCACGGGCAGGGGTCGTTCCGTCCCACTTTCCGCTCCGATACCACGGGTTGTCTTTTTTTGCTTTCCTTGCTGTTTGCCGTCAGGTTTCTCGGATCCAGCTGTGTGACGAATTTATCCATGCGGGTGGCTTTGATGTCTTTTTGCGGGGCCCTTCTTCTTTCGGCTGCTTTTTTTACCTGCGAGCTGTCGTCAATGGGTATGTAGGCGTGATAGAGGAAGCTGATGATATCCCGGTTGAGATTGATCAGCATCTCCTTGAACAATTCGAAGGCCTCGAATTTATAAATAAGCAGCGGGTCTTTCTGCTCGTAAGAAGCTGCCTGTACGGCCTGCTTGAGTTCATCCATCTGGCGCAGGTGCTCTTTCCAGGCCTCGTCCACCAGCGCCAGACTGACGCTTTTTTCAAACTGGCTGATGATGTCCCGTCCTTCGCTGTCAATTACTTTTTGCAGATTGGCTTTCACGTTGAGCACCCTCCTCCCTTCGGAAAAGGGAATAATGATGTTATCCACCGTATCGCGCCTCTGATCATAGACCTGTTTGATCAGCGGATAGGCCGTTTGGATGATATTCTCCGACTTTCTTTTGTAGTATTCGTGGGCCTTTGCAATGAGCTTTTCGGCCAGCATTTGCGGATTGCCTGCCTGAAATTCTTTTTCGTCAAAAGGCACTTCAATCGAAAGCGTACGGAAGAGGTCCATTTTGAATTCTTCGAAATTGCCTTCCGCCTGGTGTCTTTCAATGAGGTCTTCGGCCACATCGGCCACCATATTTTCGAGGTCAACGGAGAGGCGTTCGCCCGAGAGGGCATGCAATCTTCGCTTGTAGATGAGCTCGCGTTGCGAATTCATCACATCGTCATATTCGAGCAGGCGCTTACGGATTCCGAAATTATTTTCTTCCACTTTTCGCTGGGCCCTTTCGATGGACTTGGAGATCATGGAGTGCTGAATCATGTCGCCCTCCTTGTAGCCCAGCTTGTCCATCACTTTGGCAATGCGCTCGGAGCCGAAGAGGCGCATGAGGTCGTCTTCGAGCGAGACGAAAAACTGCGAAGCTCCGGGGTCGCCCTGGCGGCCGGCCCGTCCGCGGAGCTGGCGGTCGATTCTGCGCGACTCGTGCCTTTCGGTACCGATGATGGCCAGTCCGCCCGCCTTGCGCACTTCGTCCGTAATCTTGATGTCCGTACCCCGTCCGGCCATGTTGGTGGCAATGGTCACCTGGCCCGGTTTGCCGGCTTCGGCCACAATGTCGGCCTCACGCTGATGCTGCTTGGCATTGAGCACATTGTGCGGAATGCCTTTCATCTTGAGCATGCGGCTCAGCAGCTCCGAAACTTCTACCGAGGTGGTGCCCACGAGCGATGGTCTTCCGGCCTTGCGGTTTTCGAGAATTTCTTCGATCACCGCATTGTATTTCTCTTTCTTCGTTTTATATACCACATCGTCCCGGTCATCACGAATGACGGGCTTGTTGGTGGGGATGATGACCACATCCAGCTTATAAATCTCCCAGAATTCTCCTGCCTCATTGACTGCGGTTCCGGTCATCCCGGCCAGCTTGTGGTACATGCGGAAATAATTCTGCAGGGTAATGGTGGCATGGGTCTGTGTGGTTGATTCAATCTTTACATTTTCCTTGGCTTCGATGGCCTGGTGGAGGCCGTCACTGTACCTCCGGCCTTCCATGACGCGGCCGGTCTGCTCATCCACAATCTTCACCTTGCCGTCCATGAGCACATATTCCACATCGCGCTCGAAAAGGGTATAGGCCTTGAGCAGCTGCTGTATGGTGTGCAGGCGCTGCGACTTGATGGCAAAATCCTGAAGCAGGGCGTCTTTTTTCTTGTTTTTTTCACTTTCGCTGAGTTCGGAGTTTTCAATTTCCGCAATTTGCGCTCCTACATCGGGCAAGACAAAGAAATCTTTCTCTTCTCCGGCCGTAGTGATCAGTTCGATGCCTTTCTCGGTCAGCTCTACGTTGTTGTTTTTCTCATCGATCACGAAAAAGAGCTCTTCATCCACGAGGGGCATGTCTTTCGACTGGTCGCGCATGTAGTAGCTCTCCGTACGAAGAAGAATCTGTTTGATACCTTCCTCGCTCAGGTATTTGATCAGTTGCTTGTACTTAGGAAGGGCCCTGTGGGCACGCAAGAGGGCCAATCCGCCTTCCTTCACCCCGTCTTTTCCTTCGGCAATCTGGCGTTTGGCTTCGAGGAAAAGTTTATGAACCAGTTTTCGCTGTGCTTCGACCAGTCGTTCGATGCGGGGCTTGAGCTTGAAAAACTCTTCTTCGTCATTTGATTTCGGTACCGGACCCGAGATGATCAAAGGTGTACGGGCATCGTCAATCAACACCGAATCCACCTCATCGACCATGGCATAGTGCAGTTTGCGCTGCACCATATCTTCCTTGAACTGCACCATGTTGTCGCGCAGATAGTCGAAACCGAATTCATTGTTTGTTCCGTAGGTCACATCGCTGTTATAAGCTGCTCTTCGCTGCGGAGAGTGGGGCTCGTACTTGTCGATGCAGTCGACAGTAAGGCCCAGGAATTCGAAAATGGGAGCCATCCACTCGGAGTCGCGCCTGGCCAGGTAGTCGTTTACCGTAATGATATGTACCCCCTCGCCTGCAAGGCCGTTGAGATAGGCCGGCAGGGTCGCCACGAGGGTTTTTCCTTCGCCTGTGGCCATCTCCGCAATTTTTCCCTGGTGCAGCACAATGCCCCCGATGAGCTGTACATCATAATGTACCATGTCCCACTTCACCCGGTTGCCTGCCACAATCCACGAAGTGGAGTAGCTGGCCGTATCGCCATCAATGCGGATATAATCTTTATGCGCTGCCAGTTTGCGGTCGAGCTCCGTGGCTTTTGCTTTTATTTCTTCCCTGTCTTTAAATCTGAGGGCGGTTTCGCGCACTACGGCAAAAGCCTCGGGCAAAATCAGATTAAGTGCTTCTTCGAGCAAGTCATCCTTTTTTTCCGTCAGCTTATCAATCTCATTGTACAATTGATCTTTTTCATAAACCGACACACGGGCCGATGCCGCCTCGTTTCGCAGGCGTTCGATTTCCGTGCTTACGGGTGCCGTGTGCTCCGCAATGCGGGCTTTGAACTCCGCTGTCTTGTTTCTCAGTTCATCATCGCTGATCTGATGCAGCTTTTCATACTCCTCATTGATCTGATCCACCAAAGGCTGCAGGGCTTTTACATCCTTTTCCGATTTGTTGCCGCCAAACAAGGATTTGACGGTTTTGCTTAAAAAATTAGCCATTCCTTACTATTTATTTTGCGAGTCTCCAAACCGAACAAAATTACGCTTTAATTAAGTTCATTGCGGCCTCCGGTTCAGGCAATATTCAAATAAATTGTTAAAAATCATATCCACGAAATTGTATGGAAACAGCCCTCCGGATAACGCCAAAAGACCCTAAATTCACAGCAAATAAACTGCTATGAGAATATTGCTGATTGGCAGCGGAGGACGCGAACATGCACTGGCCTGGGCCCTGAATGCGCTTGCAGGCAAGGAGGAACTCTTTATTGCCCCGGGCAATGCGGGCACGGCCGAAATCGGAGAAAATACGGCCCTTGATATCCTGGATTTTCCGGCTGTGGGGAAATTTGTCATTGATCACCGGATCGAACTGCTGGTGGTGGGGCCCGAGCAGCCGCTGGTAGCCGGTATTCGCGACTACTTTGAGCGAGAGGAGGTGCTGAGCAAAGTTCCCGTATTCGGCCCTTCGGCCAAAGGGGCGCTGCTCGAAGGAAGCAAAGCTTTTGCCAAGGAATTTATGAAACGCCACCATATTCCCACCGCACGCTACCGCGAGATTACGGAGGAAAATGCCGAAGAGGGCTTTGCTTTTATGGACACGCTCAGCCCTCCTCTTGTGATCAAGGCAGACGGCCTGGCAGCTGGCAAAGGCGTGTTGATAATAAATGATCACAAAAAGGCACGCGAGGAGTTGCAAAGCGTTTTAAGCGGCCGCTTTGGCCCGGCCGGCCGCAAAGTGGTCATCGAAGAATTTCTGCCCGGGACGGAAATGTCCGTGTTTGCCTTCTTCGATGGAAGCCATTATGTGCTGCTGCCAACGGCCAAGGACTACAAACGCATCGGAGAGGGCGACAGCGGGCCCAATACCGGTGGCATGGGTGCCATCGCTCCGGTGCCCTTTGCCGGGGCGGATTTGATGCGGAAAGTGGAAGAGCGCATTGTAAAGCCTACGGTCAAGGGCCTCATATCCGAGGGAATTGACTACCGGGGCATCATCTATTTCGGCCTGATGATCGTGGATGAGGAGCCCTATGTCATAGAATACAATTGTCGCTTTGGCGACCCCGAGGCAGAAGTGATCATCCCGCTGATAAGGGATGATCTTCCGGAGCTCATCCGGCAGACAGCGCTCGGCCGGCTCGACAGCAGCAAGGCTCTCCGGTTTGAAGGCGCTGCAGCAACAGTGATTCTGGCTTCGGGCGGCTATCCCGGAAATTACGAAAAAGGAAAGCCCATCCGGGGCCTTTCGGAAGTGAACGACAGCATGGTCTTTCATGCGGGTACCCGCAGGGACGATACGGGGCAATTGATCAGCAACGGAGGGCGTGTACTGGCCGTCACATCGCTGGCTCCCACACTTGCCGAAGCCCTGAAAACGAGCCTGAGAAATGCGGAAAGAATCGAATTCGAAGGGAAATATTTTCGAAGAGACATCGGGCAGGACGTTCTGAAATAAGCGTTTCCCGGCTTATTCCACCGTGACGGATTTGGCCAGATTGCGCGGCTGATCCACATTGCAGTCGCGAAGCACGGCAATGTGATAGGCCAGCAACTGGAGCGGCACGGCCGTAATCAGCGGAGCAAAGGGGTCTTCCACTTTCGGCACCTCAATGACAAATTCGGCCATTTCACGAATGATCTTATCGTCCTCGGTGACAATGGCAATGACCCGCCCCTTGCGTGCAATGACCTCCTGAATATTGCTGATGATTTTGTCGTAGGCACTCTTGTTGGTGGCTATCACGACCACAGGCATGTTTTCATCAATGAGGGCAATGGGGCCGTGTTTCATCTCGGCAGCCGGGTATCCTTCGGCATGGATGTATGAAATCTCTTTGAGTTTCAGGGCTCCTTCAAGGGCCACCGGAAAGTTGTATCCCCGGCCGAGATAGAGAAAATGCTCGGAGTCTTTGAAAACAGTCGCAATTTCCCTGATGGCCTCGTTCCAGCGAAGTGCCCGTTCGATAAGTTGCGGTACGGTTTCCAGTTCGAGCAGCAGCGCCTGGTATCTTGATTCTGGCAGGGTGCCCCGGTTTTTGGCCATCATCAGGGCCAGGAGGGAGAGAATGGTGAGCTGGGCCGTGAAGGCCTTGGTAGAGGCCACTCCTATCTCCGGCCCGGCATGGGTGTAAGAGCCGGCATGGGTAGCCCTCGAAATACTCGAACCCACTACGTTGCAGATTCCAAAGATGGTGGCACCCTTTGATTTTGCCAGCTCGATGGCCGCCAGGGTGTCGGCTGTTTCGCCCGATTGCGAAATGGCTATTACAATGTCATCCTCGTGAACGATGGGATTGCGATAGCGAAACTCCGAGGCATATTCCACCTCCACCGGAACGCGGGCCAGGTCTTCGATGAGGTATTCGCCCACAAGGCCGGCATGCCACGAGGTGCCGCAGCCAATAATGATAATCCGGGATGCGCGGTAGAGGCGTTGTTCATACTCTTTGATACCGCCAAGCACCACGGTTCCCAGTTCTGCATTGAGGCGCCCGCGCATTGAATCTTCCACCGAACGGGGCTGTTCAAAGATTTCCTTCATCATAAAATGCTCATATCCGCTTTTTTCGAGCATTTCGAGTTTCATCTCCAACTCCTGCACATAGGGCGTGATCTTTTCGTTCTCTATTGTTTTGATGCTCAGCCCACCCTCCGTTGAAACCACGGCAATCTCTTTGTCATCGAGATAAACCACATTGCGCGTATACTCAACGATGGGAGTGGCATCCGAAGCGATAAAATACTCGCCATCGCCAATGCCCAGCACCAGCGGGCTGCTCTTGCGGGCAGCCACCAGCTTGGACGAGTCGTTCTTTGACATCACCACAATGGCATAGGCCCCGACCACCTGGCTAAGGGCCAGGCGCACCGCTTCTTCCAGTGCCACCCCTTCATTGATCAATATCTCTTCGATCAAGTGCACCAGCACTTCCGTATCCGTATCGGATTCAAAGTGATGACCGCTTTCTTCCAGTGTTTTGCGCAGCAGACCGTAGTTCTCAATAATTCCGTTGTGAACCATGCTGAGTTGACGTGAGTCGGATACATGCGGATGCGCATTGAGGTCATTGGGCTCGCCATGGGTTGCCCATCGTGTATGGCCGATACCGACCGTTCCCGAGCAATCTTTGTCCGATGCATAGGCCTCGAGTTCGGCCACTTTGCCCGCCTTTTTGTACACCCTCAGTCCACCGTTGAGCAGCGCCACACCGGCACTGTCATAGCCTCTGTATTCAAGCCTCTTCAAGCCTTTGATCAGGATGGGATACGCTTCGCGGGGGCCGATGTACGCAACAATACCGCACATAATGAAAATTTTACCTGGTGTAAATAATTCTTAATCTCATTTTCAACCTGTCATTTGGGTGATGACCATCTGCGATGACTGCCCTGCCCGGATTGACTGCGGGAGGAAAGGCCCTCAGATAAATGGGCTTCAATGGAAGATTACCAAGCGCCACTTCCTGAAGGTAACGTGCAATATTGAGCCGATATTGGTAATAGGGCTTTCCATCCACCATGATTTTTTTCCTGTATCCGTCCAGGCGGTAAAATGGGAAATTGCGGTCAAACTCATCATCGGGAAGCGCACGGAGGGTGCTACTGGTGTCATCCTTGATCCGGGGAACAATACGATCAGGAGCTTTGAAAAGAGAATCCCCTTCGGAAGGAAGAACCGTTATAATCAGCTCGGCTTTATTGATGGCTGCCTTCTTCAGATCCTCAAAAGAAGGAATTTCAATTTTTGCAGCCAACCCCGCCATGCCCTGAAGATAAACAGCATTGGCCGTGGGTGGATTGCCATTGATCTGCCCGATGATTTCAGGATTCGAATATTGATGTTTAATTGCATTGGCCACCGCGCTTGTGGGGTCCACCACAAAACTGAGACTCAGACTGTCACTGTGATCATTCCGGTAGTAAAGTATCAGTTTGGCCCCGTTGCTGTTCATTTGAAAAAGAGCCATATTGCGTCCAAAGCCATCTGATGTGTCCGGCATCAAATAAAAGCCATGAAGAAAACTTGCAAAAGCACCTTTCGAAGCAAAGTTTGGCGTACCGGCCTGACTTAATATTTCCTCTCCGAGGGAACGGCTTAACGGGATGTATATGGCACTCGAGTCGCTGGCTCTCAGCTTTACCTTTTTTATATAGCCAACCGGCTCGGGGTCAACAAGAAAACTCGAATATTCATAGTAAACCCCCCCAAACTGCACAGCAAAGAAGGGGGCACGCATGCGATAAACCAGGAAGGAAGGACGATAGTCGGGGTCTCCGTATATGCCTCCATACCTGAGCAGCAAACCGATGGAATCCAGTACGAGGTCATCTCCCAATAAAATCCGGTTGGCCGGAGGCAGGGGTTGAAAGTAAATACCGGCAAATGTTTTTCCAAAAACGGGGTCTGTAAGAGACCCTGCGATATAATGTGGCTGTGCGACTGTAAAAACCGAATCGTCACGGTAACTGCTCGCTATAATCTCAAAAGTATCGCTGTCCACCAGCTCAAGGCTGTTGCTTCCCGATATGATTTCATTGCCAATGCTGGTGGCCTCCTGGCAGGCGTTCAGGGTCAAAAGAAAAAGGGCCAAAAAGAAGAACTGGCCCAAAATTCTGTGACGAACGATACGATTCCTTTTATTCACCCAACAACGATTCATAGAAAATTCTGTACTGTTCCTCATATCCTTCGGCTTCATCCTGACATTCAAACTTTGGTTTCTTACTCTCTTCTACGAAGGATTTGATCTCTTCGTGTACTGCATCTCCGGAAAGAATGACCGCATCCGAATAAGCAATAGCTCCTTTGTCCAGCCCGATATTGCTTCCCTCGGCATAAAAACCCAGGTCTTCTTCTATCTCTTTGTTGATCGAGGCGGCTTTGCTCGCAAAAGTATCGGATAATTTCTCTTCGAACGACTGATTATAGAGTGAATAAACCAGTTTGGCATTTTTAAAAACGGGTTCGTTGGCATAAGCTGTTTTTGCATAAAAAGGGATCAGACTTGTCATCCAGCCGTGGAGGTGAATGATGTCCGGAGCCCAGCCGAATTTCTTAACCGTTTCCATCACACCCTTGTTGAAAAAGACCATTCGATCGGCCGTGTCTTCAAACATCTTCTGGTCTTTATCCGTGAAGATGCCTTTTCGCTTGAAAAAATCCTCGTTATCCAGGAAATAGACCTGCAGCCTGGCACCCGGCAGAGATGCCACTTTGATGATGAGGGGAAAATCATCATTGTCAACGATAATATTGATTCCCGAAAGACGAACCACTTCGTGCAAACGATGCCTGCGTTCGTTGATGGATCCGAAACGAGGCATTAAAATTCTGATTTCCATGCCCGCATCATTCATGTGTTTTGGCAATTTATTTACAATATTTGCCATAGCACTCAACTCAACATATGGATTCAGCTCCTGCGTGACATATAATACTTTTGTTTTTTCCATGCGGTTAATATATTTACCCGTTTTACGCTACTTGTCAAAGCGGTGCAAAGATAATAAAATTTTGCCTTACAGCCCTCTAAAGCAGCGGGTTTAACGCAGTGACACCAAAGCCCGTCATAAGATGCATATATTTAAAAAAGCCAGTGATATCAAGCAATTCATTCATAATCTGAAAGCAGCAGGTCATAGCCTGGGCTTCGTGCCGACCATGGGAGCCTTGCACGAAGGGCACCTTCAGTTGATAAGGCGCGCGATGAGTGAAAACGATGAAGTGATTGTAAGCATCTTTGTAAACCCCACCCAGTTTGACGAGGCAAGCGACTTCAGCCACTATCCGCGCAGCACCGCAGCGGATATCCTTCTTCTCGAAAGCATCCGTTGCCCCATTCTTTTCCTGCCCGGTGAAGAGGAAATCTATCCGGACGAGGCCCTTCGAAGGAGGAAATTCGACTTCGGATACCTTGAAAAGACCATGGAAGGCGCTCACAGGCCGGGCCATTTTCAAGGCGTAGCGCAGGTCGTAAGCCGGTTGCTGGATATCATCCCGGCCGATCGCCTTTATCTGGGACAAAAAGATTATCAGCAGGTAAAAATCATCCATCGTCTTGTGCACGACATTTTGAACCTTCCGCTGGAGATCGTAGTGTGCCCCACCGCCCGCGAGGTGGACGGCCTGGCCATCAGTTCGCGCAATGTAAGGCTGAGCAAAGAAGAACGACAGGCCGCAACAGCCCTGTACAAAACCCTCGACTGGGCCCGCAAAGCAGGCAGCCGGATGACGCCCGAAGCATTGAAAAATCAAGCGGTGGAAATGCTGATGCAAGTCCCCGAAATTCGTGAGATCGCCTATTTTGAAATTGTCAATGCCGACACCCTCAGCCCCGTCAGCAGCTGGGTCGACAGTTCGCGGATCATTGCCTGCCTGGCCGTGCGCATAGGCGAAGTACGACTGATTGACAACATGTTTCTGAAAGGAATTCACTGAACCGGCCCGCTGCTTTGCTCACATAAGGCAAAAAAGGAACCCATTTTGCTTTCAGCTTTGTTAAATTTGCAGCCGCTATGAAAATCCAAGTATTAAAATCCAAACTGCACCGTGTGAAGGTGACGGAAGCCAACCTCAACTATGAGGGAAGCATTACCATTGACGAAGACCTGATGGACAAAGTCGGTTTTTTCCCTTACGAAAAAGTGCAGGTTCTGAATTTCAACAATGGAGCCCGTATCGAGACCTATATCATCGTGGGTGAGCGCGGTAGCAACGTAATCTGTATGAACGGACCGGCTGCACGGCATGCACAGGTCGGGGACGAACTTATCATCGCATCGTACGGCCTCGTCACACCCGAAGAAGCAAAAAGTCATAAACCCCGTATTTTCATACCGGGAAAAAGTGAAGCCTAAGCCGTTTTGAACAAAAAAATCCGCACATTTCTGCAGTATTCCTTTTTTATACTCCTGGCGGGGGTCCTGCTCTGGCTTGCCTTTCGAGGCATAGCTTTCGAGGCCATCAAAGAAGCACTACGCAGCGCCAACTACTGGTGGATACTCCTGTCTGTAGTGTTGGGAATTGTCAGCCATATCAGCCGCAGCATCCGTTGGAATATGCTGATCAAACCGCTGGGATACACCCCCCGCCTGATCAACACCTTCTTCGCAGTCATGATCGGCTACTTTGCCAACCTGGCCTTTCCGAGACTTGGAGAACTGAGCAAATGCGAAATTTTAAGACGCTATGAAGGCGTGCCCATCAACAAACTTCTCGGCACCATGATAGTGGAGCGGGCTGCCGATCTTCTTTCTCTGATTATACTCATGGGAGTGGTCATTGTCTTTGAGTTTCATTTTCTCAAAGAGACCATCATGACCTATCTGGTTGACCCGGTTTTGGGCACCATGCAGTCCAACGGCAAAACCCTTCTGCTGCTCGGAGTTGCCTTGCTCCTGCTTTTTGCAGCAGGCATATGGCTTCTCAGAAAATTTCGCCATATCCCCCTGTTCATCCGCATCAGGGAGCTGGCAGTGGGCTTTGCCGAAGGATTGAAATCAATCGGAAAAATGGAGAATGCCTGGGCTTTTGTATTTCACAGCATCTTCATCTGGGGCCTTTATTATACCATGACCTATGTCGCCTTTTTTGCTTTTGCCGAGACGGCCCACCTCGGGCTCATGGCAGGCCTGGTGGTGTTTGTTTTCGGAAGCATCGGCATGGTCATGCCCCTGCCCGGAGGAATCGGTTCCTATCACTCCCTGGTTCGTCTGGCACTCTCGCTCTATGCCGTTCCGGCAGCTACGGCTGCCGCTTTTGCCACTGCCATCCATGCCGGCCAGACCTTCGGCATCATCCTCTTTGGTTTTCTTTCCCTCATCCTGCTCCCCGTAATAAATGATAAAAAAGCTGCCGTAGAAAATGAGAGCGCCTGAAGAAAAAATTCTTGACAGGGACGGGGCCCTTGCCTTTGCCCGCAAGCTGCGCGAAGCAGGCAAGACGCTCGTATTTACCAACGGCTGCTTTGACGTACTCCATGCCGGCCACGCTTATCTGATCAATGAAGCGCGAAAGCACGGAGACGCTCTCCTGCTTGCCATCAACTCAGACCAATCGGTCAAACGCCTGAAAGGGGACAGCCGCCCCGTCAACAAAGAAGAAGACCGCGCCATACTGCTGGCCTCATTGCAGGCAGTCGATGCCGTAGTTGTTTTCGATGAAGACACCCCCGAAGCACTTATCGCCCTTCTCCGGCCCGATGTCATGGTCAAAGGAGCTGACTACCGCAAAGAACAGGTAGTGGGCGGCCGGCTGGTAGAAGCCCGTGGCGGCCAGGTGCTGATTCTGCCGCTCAAGCCCGGATACTCCAGCAGCAAAACAATAGAAAATTTGAAAAAGAAGTAAGGGTTTCCCTTTCTGAATTCATAACTTTGCGGGATGAATTTTGAACTATCCGAAGAGCAACTGTTGATCAGGCAGGCCGCCCGCGATTTCGCACAAAATGACTTGCTGCCGGGCGTTATTGAAAGAGACGAAAAGATGCACATGCCCCCCGAAATTTACCGGAAAATGGGAGAATTGGGTTTCATGGGGATGATGACCGACACACGCTATGGAGGCGGGGGCATGGATACCATCTCTTATGTGCTGGCCATGGAAGAAATATCGAAAGTGGACAATTCGGCTTCGGTCGCCATGTCCGTCAACAATTCTTTGGTTTGCTGGGGCCTAGAAGAATTTGGTACGGAAGAACAAAAAAAGCAATACCTCGAGCCGCTGGCCAAAGGCGAAATTCTGGGAGCCTTTTGCCTTTCGGAACCGGAAGCGGGAAGCGATGCCACCCACCAACGCACCACAGCCATTGACAAAGGCGACCATTACCTGCTCAACGGAGTGAAAAACTGGATTACCAACGGCAGCATTGCCTCGGTATATCTCGTTATAGCTCAATCGGATGTAGAAAAAGGGCACAAGGGAATCAATGCACTGATTGTAGAAAAAGCATGGGATGGCGTAGAAGTAGGTCCTAAAGAGCACAAAATGGGCATACGGGCATCGGATACGCACTCGATCAGTTTCAGCGATGTGAAAGTTCCCAAAGAAAACCTTCTACACAAAGAGGGTTTCGGATTTAAATTCGCCATGAAAACGCTGGCCGGTGGTCGCATAGGGATTGCCGCACAAGCCCTGGGTATCGCTTCGGGAGCTTACGAACGGGCACTTCAGTATTCCAAAGAAAGAGAGGCCTTCGGCAAACCCATTTCCAATTTTCAGGCCATCCAGTTTAAGCTGGCCGATATGCTGACACGCATCGAAGCCGCACGTGCATTAATCTACAAAGCTGCCTGGCTGAAGGATCAGGGGGAAGATTATTCGATGGCCAGCTCCATGGCCAAGGTTTTCGCGTCCGAAACGGCCATGTGGGTCACTACGGAGGCCGTCCAGGTACACGGAGGATATGGATATGTGAAAGAATTTCATGTGGAAAGGCTGATGCGCGATGCCAAGATCACACAAATCTATGAAGGCACTTCCGAGATCCAGCGCATTGTGATTTCCAGGAGTATTCTGAGAGATTAAAGCCCCCACAAATGAACGACCGGCAAGTCCTGCTATACGTGTAAGTACAGAATAAGAGGTGTTGTATCTTTGATAGCTCCACAGCAATAAACAAGTTCTCGCAACATGACAGACACGCTTCTGAACATTCTTCAATATACCGTACCGGCACTGCTGGTCTTTATCACCGTATACTTTGTTTTCAAAAATCAAAGCAAGAAGGAAATTGCACTCAAAGAGTATGAACTGCGAAAGATGTGGCAGAAAAACACGCTTCCCTTGCGCCTGCAGGCATACGAGCGCCTGGCCTTGCTTCTCGAACGAATTCACTTCAGCAACCTGATTCCGCGTGTGCGCAGACAAGATATGACGGTAAGTGACTTGCGACAGGAATTGATCAGCCAAATCAAAATGGAATATGAGCACAATCTCGCACAACAAATATATGTATCGGGCGAACTTTGGCACCTCGTCACGCTCTGCAAAGACGAGTTGATCAAAACCATCAACCTGGTGGCCTCGGGCATGCCCCCGGATGAAAGCGGCAGCGAATTCAGCAAGGCCCTCTTCCGCTTTATTCTCGAAAATGAGGAAGACCTCCCGAACGAGCGGGTTCTGGCCTATCTCAAGAATGAAGTCAAATCCCTTTTCTGAATCAATGGAAGCGGTTCATCATCTTAGCTTCACATTAACTTTAAAAAAAGTTAACAAAAAGCACTTCATTACTTTCTGATAAAAGCTAATTTATCTACATTTAAGGTGTGAACAACTCCTCCTTGCACTTTTAATTTTGCTTGTCGCTGAGAATCAGTTTTTTAATCACTGAGGCGAAGAGCAATTGATTTTTTACGGGTCTTTGATGATATCAAATCAGGAAAAGCAATTTGATATTTTTTCGAAAGTGAAATGATGCTGTTTTATTTACACGGCCTTGTCGCTTGTAGTTATTGCCTACAAGACAAAGCATTATGGTAAATAATTTTTTCACATTCAATAAAAGTACATTAAGTAAAAATGAATGAAAAAAACAAGTAGAGAAAGCATTTTTTTTCAACTTAATTATTGTCAATTTAGTCCTATGCTTCATTCGTACCATTGTAATATGAAAAAATCGAACTAGATGAGTAGCCCAGCCGAAAGCCTATGGAACAACTGTTTAAAAATCATTAAAGATAATGTCAGCAGACAAAGCTATAAAACGTGGTTTGAGCCCATTGAACCGGTAAGTATTGAAGACAAAGTATTGACCATTCAGGTTCCGAGTCAATTTTTCTATGAGTGGCTGGAGGAGCACTACGTCTCCCTGCTTCGAAAAACCATCAAGCGCGAACTGGGGGACGATGCCCGGCTTGAATATAAAATTGTAGTAGAAAACAGCACTGGGCAAGCCAAGCCTTTTACGGTGAACTACCCCAATTACAACACGGGAAACAACAAGAACCCCGAAGTTTCGATGCCACTGGTGGTCAACAGTTCGATTAAAAATCCATTTGTCATTCCCGGATTGAAGAAGGTGAATGTAGAGTCGCAGTTAAATTCAAACTACAATTTCGATTCGTTTGTAGAGGGTGATTGCAACCGGCTGGCCCGTTCGGCCGGCTATGCCGTTGCCAGCAAGCCCGGTGGCACGGCATTCAATCCCCTGGTCATCTACGGAGGAGTCGGGCTCGGCAAAACACACCTTGCACAGGCCATCGGAAACCAGGTGAAGCAAAACTTCAGCAACAAGACGGTTCTTTATGTCTCGAGCGAAAAGTTTACCAACCAGTTTATCGATGCGCTCAAGAACAATGTGGTCAATGATTTTGTACATTTTTATCAGCTTATCGATGTCTTGATTGTAGATGATATCCAGTTTTTTGCAAACAAAGACAAAACCCAGGATATCTTCTTTCACATATTCAACCACCTGCACCAGTCGGGCAAGCAGCTGATTCTGTCCACGGATCGCCCGCCACGCGATTTGGAGGGCATGGAAGAGCGCCTGCTTTCCCGCTTCAAATGGGGTCTCTCGGCAGACCTTAGCATCCCCGACTTTGAAACACGCATCGCCATCCTCGAAAAGAAAATGTATGCCGATGGCATCGAATTGCCCCGGGATGTGGTGGAATTTGTGGCGTATAACATCAATACCAACATTCGCGAACTCGAAGGCGCTTTGATATCGCTGCTGGCACAGGCCTCGCTCAATAAAAGGGAGATCGATCTGGATCTGGCCAAAAAAATCATCAAGAACTTCGTTCGATCTATCAGTCATGAAGTGTCGATCGAGTTTATACAAAAGACGGTTTGTGAGTACTTTGAAGTACCCATCGACAAACTGAAAGAAAAAACGAGAAAGAGAAACATTGTTCAGGCCCGTCAACTTTCGATGTACCTGGCAAAGAACTATACAAAGAATTCTCTAAAGGTCATTGGCAAGCACTTCGGAGGCCGTGACCACAGCACGGTCATCCATTCCTGTCAGATGGTAAAAAACCTCATTGACACCGATGAAGGCTTCAAGGAAAGCGTGAAAGAGCTTGAAAAAAAGATTCAACTCAGTAT
>JALSIH010000095.1 GCA_026981615.1 Chitinophagales bacterium | reverse complement strand
CTACACAGGAGTTGGTTGTTCCCAGGTCAATTCCAATAATTTTACCCATATCTTATTTTTTTTTGATTGTTCAATAATTTTTTATCGCTAAGCCATAGATCAACAGATATGCCAACCCTGCCATATCCCCCGAAATAGGAAGACACGCGGAAATATTGTCACAAATTGAAATATTTGAGCGGAAAATCATTGTTAAAGTGACAGAAAGTCAGCCGCTAATCGCAGAAGGGCCAGCTGGGGTAGGCCGCCGGGCCGGAGGGGGCAAACTGCAGGTCGCCCGTCTTGCTGCCGCAAGCCAACGAGTCGAGGCTCTGACTGTTGAGCCGGACTCCCGTGACGGTTTTGTCATAGCGTGCACTGAAGATGCCATATCCGCCTTCAATATTGGTAAATCCCGTGCCAATCTGGTCCTGAGTGATCCCCGACCGGGCAATGCTGAAATTGATATAATCGGCAAAGTCGGGTGTACCTACGGTAAAGGTAAAGTCGAGAGAATCGAGATAGCGCACGACCGAGGGGTCGGGGTCAAGGCTGACTTTGACGGCCTGAAGAAAGCTCTCGAAAGGAATTACGTAGAGCGGCTCCGCAGTATTGAAGGCCTTATTGCGAAAAACAGTCCATCGAAAGCTCTCCTGCCGCACCTTCTGAGTGGGTTTGCTCACATCGGCCAGCGAATAATGTACCTCCACGTTGAGGTCATATATCTTGCTGTTTTTGGCATTCGACCAGTTGATGCGGTATTGATTGGGTGCCGTCCAGGGAATGGCAAAGCGGGCATTGGGAAACTGCACATTGAAATCGCCCACAAGACGGGTCGATGAGCGAATCACCTTGCCGGTTTCCGTGTTCACGATTTTCAGCTCGTAGTCAAAGTCGGGATTCAATGTTGCACGAAAATGATAGAGGATGTTCGGATGGCGTACAAATGTGCCGCTGTCTTTCGAGATGGGCGGCTGCAGGGTGTCGCCATCAATGCGCTCCAGGGTCCATTTTCGCAGGGTTTGGCCGTTTTTTATTTCGGATATTGTCACTTCCAGGATATCGGGATAGTAAATTGAGTCGGGATTGACGGCAAATTTCAGTGCACTTTCATTTTTGTCCTGATAGCCCCTGTGAATGCGCAAATAATGGTCCTGCTCCGACTGATTTAACAATCCGTAAACCACCATAACTTCTTTGTACTTCGTAGTCAGTTTAAAGTCCGTAGAGCAGGCGGATACCAGTATGACGGCTGTGAGGAGGATCAGAAATTTTTTCATGCCTTGGAAGGGGTTCAATATGGAATTCTAAAAATAAATCAGTTGGAATCAACGCTTGCCACGATTAATGATAATTGACAGCAAACGCGGCAAAAATAAGGCAAAAGATGTCATCGAAAGTTCAAATGACGGGTAAAGCGCCCCCGTGCCAGCGAATCGAGCGTGATTTCACCGAGGCGGGCCCCTGCCGAGATGCGGTAGATGCTGCTGAAAATACCGTAACCGCCTTCGATATTGCTGTAGTAAGGCGTGGCTACTCCGCTCAGGAGGCCGTCCCGCACCTTCTGATTGGAAATCAGCCGGGCCAGCTCTATGCCTCCGGCACTAATCTCAAAAATCACACTGTCGGCATGGCGTGTGAGAGTCAAGTCTTCGGCTATGCGTCCGCGGATATTCTGAAAAAAAGCGATGCTTCGGTAGTCGTGTTTTATGATGCTTTGCTCACTGCGGTTGAGAACGAGCTTATTTGTAAAAATTTTCCACTGAATCTCCTTTTGCACGCTCCGGCCCAGAGTGTCGGTTTCGCTGTAGCAAAAACGGATGCGCATGTCGTAGATGCCGGCTTTGCGGCTGTGCTGCCATGAGAGGGTGACAATTTCCCGCTCGTCTCCGCTCCAGTTGAGCAGATATCCATCGGCAGGTACGAAAAGCTTAAAGGGCCCGAGAAAGGAGGCCTCTGCAGAAACGCTGCGCCCCCTGCCGGCATCCGTAATTTGAAGGCGGTAGCGGCTGCTGTCATTCAGCGTGGCACCGAGCCGGTAGAGGGGATAATCCGAGTCGGCAAACAGCCCTTCTTTTTTTATGATTCCCGCCTCTTCGGCAAGGATTCGCTCCAGGGTGTAGTGCACTCCGCTGAGCTCATCCGTCAGCTGCACCTCCAGCGTTCCTTCCGGATAGTAGATGGAATCCGGATTGCGGGCGATGACGAGGGCACTTTCGGCCGAATCGATATAGCCCCGCTGGATGCGCAGGAAATGCACGCTGTCCTGGATGTCAAAAAGACCGTATACCACGGTCGTCTCCTCATAGCTACCCGTCAGATCGAGTTCCTGACGACAGGCCGGGGAAAAAACCGCAATCAGCATCAGGATCAGAATACGGCAGGCGGATCGAATCGCTCGGTTCATCTTTTTTGCGTGTGTCATTATAAAGATGAAACTTTTACTTTTGTTAATACAAAAAAGAAGTCATGTCTATTTCAAAAGAAGTGAAACGGGTCACGACCCATGTACTGCAAGCCATGAAAGACAGTGGTGAAAAAATCTCCATGCTGACGGCCTATGACTATTCGATGGCGCGCATTCTCGACTCGGCCGGCATTGACGTTCTGCTGGTGGGCGACTCGGCCTCCAATGTGATGGCCGGGCACGAGACAACCCTGCCCATCACCCTCGACCAGATGATCTACCATGCCTCTTCGGTGATTCGGGGCGTACAGCGTGCGCTGGTAATCGTTGACCTCCCCTTTGGCTCATATCAGGGAAACAGCAAGGAAGCCCTGACGGCCAGCATACGCATTATGAAAGAATCAGGAGCCCACGGGGTAAAACTCGAAGGCGGCAGGGAGGTCAAAGAATCGGTATCGCGGATTCTTTCGGCCGGCATTCCGGTGATGGGACACCTCGGCCTCACCCCCCAATCCATCTATAAATTCGGCACTTACGTGGTGCGCGCCACCAGCATCGAAGAGGCCGACAAACTGCTGGAAGATGCCCGCATGCTGGAAGAACTGGGCTGCTTCTCCATCGTACTTGAAAAAATACCCTCCTCGCTGGCCCGCAAGGTGGCCAAAGAAGTAAAAATCCCCATCATCGGCATCGGTGCCGGGCCCGATGTGGACGGGCAGGTCTTGGTGGTGCATGACATGCTGGGCATCAACAAGGAATTCAAACCCCGCTTTCTGCGCAGATACATGAACCTCTTTGATGATATCAATGAAGCCGTAGGCCGCTACATCGAAGACATCAAGACGGGCGACTTCCCATCCGGTCAGGAAAGCTACGACCCGCCCATCAAAAACTGAGGCCTTCCCTTTTAATCAGAAATTCAGCTCCATGAAACGCAAAGCGATCTTTCTTTTTTGCCTGGTCGTTGCAGGCCTCGCCCTGTATAGCCAGACCGGCCTCCCGATTGACATACAACACACCCGCCTCGACCTCGAGATAGACAAGGGTGCGCAAAGCTTGCAGGCCGAAGCCCGGATTCGTTTCCGAACCGTGGAGCGCTGCGACAGCTTTACCCTCTTCCTTCAGGGCCTGCAGGTTGACAGTGTCAATGTCCCTTACCGGCACCGCAATGACTCGATTCTGACTTTCTACTGGCCCTCGACCCTGGAGGCAGGCATGGAGGATTCGCTCTTCATCCGCTATCACGGCCACCCCGCTAAGGATGCTTCGGGCTGGGGCGGCTTCTACTTTCAGGGCGATTTTGCTTTCAACCTCGGGGTGGGCTTCGCAGCCGATCCCCATCCTTTCGGTCGCATCTGGTTTCCGTGCAAAGACGATTTTTCGGACCGCTCGACCTTTGATTTCTACATCAAAACCGCTGCGGATGACAGGGCCCTCTGCAACGGCTTGCCGGCCGGCAGCACACCTGCTGCTGACGGAAAAATCATCTGGCACTGGCGCATGGAAGAGCCCATCGTCAGTTACCTCGCTTCGGTGGCCGTAGCCCCTTATCGTCCGGCCATTCAAAATTACCGGGGACAGAGCGGGAACTTTCCGGTGTGGTATGGCGGACGGGCACAGGATACGGCCAAAATGAAAAAATCCTTTCAACACCTCTTCGATGCCATCGGCATCTTTGAAGAAGCTTACGGGCCCCAGCCCTTCGGGAAAGTGGGCTATGCCCTGGTGCCCTTCAGTGGCGGAGCCATGGAGCATGCTGGCAATATCGCCTTCCCGCTGACAGCCGCCAACGGCAGCACCCGCTTCGAATCGCTGATGGTGCACGAACTGTCGCACCACTGGTGGGGCGACTGGGTGACCTGTGCCGATGCCACTGAGATGTGGCTCAACGAAGGCTGGGCCAGCTGGTCGGAGTTTCTTTTCCTTGAAAAAAAATACGGCAGAAAGAACTATGAAGAAGCGATATTCAATAACCGGAAAAAGATTATTCATCGGGCACACAAAGACGATCATGGCTACCGGGCCATACAAGGCACTCCGCACGACTACACCTACGGAACAAGCGTGTATGACAAAGGAGCCGATGTTATCCACAGCTTGCGCGGTTACCTGGGCGATGAAGACTTTTTCCGCTGCATCAAAGCCTACCTTGAGGAGCATGCATGGGGCAATTCCGAAACGGTGGATTTCCGTGATTTCCTGAGCACTTGCTCCGGGAAAAATATGGATGATTTTTTTGAAAACTTCATATTCAACCCCGGCTGGGCACAATTTTCCATTGACTCTTCATGGATTATTCCCGAAGGCCCGCTATACCATATTGAGCTCTGGATTCGCCAGCGCCTGCACCACGCACCCGCTTATTTTCGCAATGTACCGATGGGTATTTATTTTTTCAATGCCGAAGGAGAGGCTCATTCCGTCCGGGTCGTTCTGCCCGGGGCATGCAGCGCCCTTTCCCTAAAACTTCCGTTCAAGCCCGATTTGATTGTTTTAAACAAAGACAAGTCCATCTCAAGCGCTACATTTCATGATTTGATTCGACTCAAAGAAAGCGCCAAGCGCCTGGAAAGCCGGGCAGATTTTACTTTCAACCGGGTAGAGTTCAACAGCGACTCTGTCATGCTCTACATTGCCCACCACCTTGTGCGGCCCGACCGGGAGGGAGTGCCCGAAGGCATTCGCATATCCGCTACCCACTACTGGCAGTTGGACGGAATCTTCCCCGGGGGCACGCTTATCAACGGAGAAGTGCGCTATGACGGCAACGATCAAAACAATCCCTATGATCTGGACAAAGATTTATTGGAAAACAGCGAAGACAGCATGGTCATACTTTACAGGCCCGGTGCGGGAGCACGCTGGGAACTGTGGCCGAAAAGCGACCTGGTGACACTCGGCAAGAAGGACAAAAGCGGCAGCATCGGTATCCGTGAGATGCGCAGGGGAGAATATGCCCTGGGCGTGCGTGAATCCGGATATACCGATACGCTTAAAAGCGAAATTCCGGATCACTGTGAAGAGGTCTATTTGGGAATTAATTCACAATATAAGTTGATGCCGCCCGTCCGCCTGCTCACCATTCGCCCCAACCCGGCCAGCGACAGCATCACGATAGATGGCACACGGGGCATGGAAACGCTCATCGTCACCGACATGCAGGGGCATGTGCTCTTGTCGGAAAAACTTCCCGGTTGGGATCAATATACGCTATCGCTGAAAGATCTTGAAGAGGGAACTTATGTGCTTACCATTAAAAACAAAGGCATTGTAATGGCAAGCGGGCAATTTGTCATCAGCCGATGATACGCTTTACTGGTCCTGCGGGAAAAAGGAAACCGCCACACCTCCGCCTGCCGCCAGCGCAGCCTCCAATGTATCTTTGGCCGATAAGACAAGCTCTTCGATCCGATACGAGCCGGGCTTGCGATCCCAATGGGCACCGGGGCCATCGCGATAGACCCGGGCCTCGTATTTCACACCGGGCGCAAGAAATGAGAGCGGTATCTTCAACGTTCTTTGGTTTTCGTCCGTGATCGCTCCCAAAAACCAGTTTTCACTGTTTCGCTCTCTGCGGGCCATGCAGATGTAATCCCCGATTTCGGCCTGCAGCACCCGGCTTTCTTCCCAGTCTGTGGCCACATCTTCAATGAAACGAAAGGCGGGATGCCCTTCATAGTTTTCAATCAGATCGGCCGCCATCTGCACCGGACTGTAAATAATAACATACAGTGCCAGCTGATGGGCCAGGGTGGTATTCACCCGGTTCTCTTTTTTCCAGGGCGTCAGTTTCAGATTGAATATGCCGGGAGTAAAATCAACGGGTCCTGCCAGCATGCGCGTAAAGGGTATAATGGTCAGGTGTTCGGGCGGATTGCCTCCGTCACCGGCCCAGGCATTGAACTCCTGTCCGCGCAATCCCTCACGGGAGACAAAATTGGGATAGCTTCTGCGAATGCCTGTGGCTTTGATCGGTTCATGCGCATCGATGGCCACCTCATACCCGGCAGCCTTCAGCAGGGCCTTTCGATAGTGGCGCACCATCCACTGCCCGTGGTGATACTCGCCCCGTGGGATGATCTTGCCTACATAACCGGTCTTCACCACATGAATGCCCAATTCGCGCATGAGGGCATAGGCCGTATCCATTTGCGCCTCATAAGTCCTCGGTGCAGAGGAAGTTTCGTGATGCATAATCAGCTGCACACCTTTCCGGTGGGCATAGGCGGCCACTTTTTTCAGGTCATAATCGGGATAGGGTGTAACGAAATCGAAAACGCCTTCGCGGTCATCGAAGCCGATCCAATGCTCCCATCCCGTGTTCCATCCCTCGATGAGCACTCCTCCGATATGGTGTGCCGCGGCAAAATCGATATGGCGCATGGCATTGCGGGTAGTGGCTCCGTGGCGGCCCGAAGCAAGGTCCCACGAAGATTTGCCCAGATGCATCTCCCACCAGATGCCCACATATTTCATGGGTTTGAACCACGGTACCTCATACTTGGCCGGCTCATTGAGGTTGAGGATCAGTTTCGACTCAATCAGCGCACCCGGTCTCCGGGCCAGCTGCAGGGTTCGCCACGGAGTGTGAAAGGGAAGCTTCCTGCTTGCTTTCCAGCCGTAGCGCTCCGAGCCTACCAACTCGCTCTTCATCCGCAAATCGTCAGGATATACACGAAGGGTCATGCCCGGATAATCGCTGAGGGCTGCTTCATGAAAGCTCAGGTAAATGCCGCTTTCCGTCTTCATTGTGACAGGGGTGTTGACGGCATTGAAGGGGATGTAGGTCTGGGCCAGATTGGGATGATGGCGGTATTTCAGCGCATCTATCTCGCGAAAGGGTGTGTCATGATAGAGGTGCTCGTATATGTCCCAATCGCCCGGCTGCCACCAGCAGCGGTAATTGCCGGCCAGGCGAAACTCCGTATTTTCGTCCATAATGACGAGCGAGTCGATGCCCGGCCATTGCGGAAACTCATATCGAAAGCCCAGTCCATCGTCATAAAGCCGGAAGCGCAGTGTAAAATGCCGTTTTTCACCGCCCGCCTCCCTGAGTTTTACGGCAAGCTCGCGGTAGTGATTGCGCACCACTCGTTGTTCGCCCCAGGGCATTTCCCAATATTCGTCCACTTCATTTTGCTCACTGCTTTCGACCACGAAGCTCGCTGAGAGTGGTGGCTGATCGCGAAAAAGAAATCCGAGCCGCGAAGGCCTGATCACGGTGTCCCCCCCAAAGCGGACGAGGTAAACGGGACGGGCACTGTTATCCGTAAAAAAGTCAAGTTTGAGTTCTTTTCCGGGAGATTCAATATGAATCACTTCCCTGGCGGAGGGTGCCTTCCGGCATGCCCCCGCGAGCAGGAGGAGAAAGGAAAAAATAAGCAGGAATTGTATGTGCCTCTTCATGCCGTTTTAAAGTCTGTCCTCTGCGAATGTACAATTTAGGCGGAATCCGCGGAAGAAGAATCGGAACGAGGGGTTTTTAGAAGTCTTTCCGTCCGGCCTTTCGCAGGTATAAAAAGAGCGGAATCAGGGTCCAGAACAACATGGCAATCACCGAGACCGCCATGCCCATGGCCGTGCCGAAGAATTTGTTGAAGATGGCTCCGGTATATCCCATGAGAGCAGAAATGTCGAGTTGAAGGAGAATATTGATGCGCGCCAGATCGATGGGATTGAGAAGCGAAAGGGCAATGGCCGGCTTCTCCAGAGGATAATCACTGAAGCGCACCATGAGATAAATAAATATCCCGTCATAGACAATGGCCATCACCAGCCATACGAGGATGGCCAGGCCGAAGCCTTTGATCCGGTTTTCATTGTAAATAGAGATGGCAAAGGCCAATGCCGAAAAAACAAATGAGAGGAGAACTCCCATGAGGAGCATATTGATGAGGCTGCCGCTCGAGTCGCTGTTTTGCACTCCGAAAAAAAGAAAGGGAATCCCGCTTCCGAGAAAAAAACTGCCGGCCATGGAGAGAGAGAGGCCGAGGTACTGTCCTGTAAAGATAGCATGTCTGCGAATGGGCTGTGCCAGAAGGAGCTCGGTAAACTCGCGGGCATTGTAGAAGTAGATGGTGCTGAAGACGATGGCCATCAGCGGAATGAGCATGAGAATAATGTTGAGCAGGCTCACAAGGCCCTTTGAGGGGTCATTGGTGAAGTAGAGCAGAAACCAGGTGGAGACAAAGAAGAAACCGAAATAGATCAGCAGCCACTTGCTCCGAAATATATCTTTAAAGCTGTATTTCAGAATTTTAAGCATCGATACCTGTTTTTTGTGATTCCAGAATCCGGGCGATGGCCCGCTCGAGGCTTGCCTCTCCCTGGCTTTCTTTGATTTTCCCGGGAGTTTCTTCCAGATAAATGATTCCCTCCATCAGGAAAATAATGCGGTCGGCCAGTTCCTCAATTTCGCTCATCACATGGGTCGTGAGTATGACGGTTTTTCCTTTGTCCCGCTCTTCCCTGATTCTGTCTTTCAGTTTCAGGCGTGCCACCGGATCGAGCCCCACGGTGGGTTCGTCAAATATCAGGATCGGGCAGTCATACATCAGTGCCAGTGTGGCATTTACTTTCTGGCGTGTGCCACCGGAAAGATAGCGCAGTTTTTTATCGAGAAAATCCTGAAGGCCCAGCCACTCGATGATGGCTTGTGTATCGGGGTTGCCTTTTCGAATATCGCTGATCATGCGTATCAGCTCGAGCGGTGTCAGGTTTTCGGGATAATGGGCAATCTGCGGCATATAGCCGATGCGGCTTCGATATAGCCAGTTCTTGTGGATATTCTCTCCCATGACTTTTATTTCGCCTTTGTCGGGAACGACCAGGCCCAGAATGCTTTTGATGAGGGTGGTTTTGCCCGAGGCATTGGGCCCCATAATGACGTTGACCTGCCCGGCCCGCAGGTCGAGATTCAGGCCTTTGAGCACCTCCACACTGCCAAATTTTTTGAAAATATTTCTGATTTCTACCATGTGATCGGTTTCATTTTTGGTGATTCATCCTTCAGTGTCTCGGGGGTAATGACGGGCATCACATTTTCGGCATGGTTGAGCAGCTCCATAAAAGGGCTGCGAAGCAATATAATGGAAGCAGGCACCTGCTCGACCAGGTAAGCAAACAACTTGACCGGCCGGAAAGGAATGTCGCCCGTACCGTCATGGTCGAGGTCATATCCCGTATAGGCACTCCAGTAGTTGTGATTAAACTTGTTGTAGTTTTGTTTGGCATTGGTGGATACGTCAAAACTGTTGCCCTTGAAGTTGTTGCTGTGAAAGACCACCTCTTCGCAGTTGCCCATGATCTTCACCCCCCATCCGTTTGAAATAAAATCATTTTCAAACACATCGCTTTCGATGGTGTTTTCCATATAAATGGCTGTGGTGTTTTTCAGAAACTTGTTGTGCCATATTTTGGAGTATCGAATTTCCTTCAGAAGCAGTCCATACGATACGGGGCTCCAGTTGTGTGTAAAATCGTTTCCGGTCATCTCGATCCGGTCGGAATACATGACCGCCACCCCCACACCGTTCTCTACAAAGCGATTGTTGAAGTAGCTGTCGTCATTGGAGAACATAAAATGCAGGCCATAGCGCAGATTGCGGGTGCTTTCATTGTTTTCGATCAGGCTGCTGTCAACGAACTCGAGGTAAATGCCATCGCGGTGCCCGGTGGCAAAGTTGCCCGTAATATGCACCTTATGGCATTTCCAGAGGTGAATCGCATTGGCACTGCTCAGCTCATCTTTGGCCCGGCCTTCAATGTAATTGCCGCTGATCAGCACCTGCTGCGAGTATTCGAGATAAATCCCAAAGAATGTATTAATCAGCCGGTTGCCCACCACACGTACATCCTTCACCTCTTTGAGATAAATGCCGGCCTGGTCGCGAATGTAGCTTGTCCCGACATTTCTCACTTCCACCCCTGTCAGCAGTACACTGTCGGCCGTAATCCTGAGTATCTCACCCTTCTCCTGCCCGTCAATGACAGGAAAGCCGACACCGATGATGATCAGCGGCTTGTTGATGTCCACGTCATTCTCGTAATAGATTCCTTTTTGGAGATAAATGGTGTCGAAAGGGCGGGCTGCGGCAATAGCTTCCGAAAGCGTTTTCAGCGGGCAATCCGGGCATACGCTCAGGCTCTGCCGGGCAGCGAGGCCTCCGCTCCAGATCAGGATCGGCAAAAATGCAGTAATCAGGCGTTTAACAGTCATTTCGGAAAGGTGATTTTAGATCCGCATAGGCTATTTCTCTGCTATTTTCTTTCTGACTTCTTCCCAGGAATAAAGCGCTCCGCCCTTCTCCTGCCTCATGGCCTCGGCAGAGGCCCGGCTGCTGAAAGCCGACAAATAGGCACCCATCGGGCTCGGAACATTCGGGGAGATGAGAAAAGTGGCCTCTGACACATGTATCAACTCAGCAGGCTTGTCAAAGGCAATGACGTAATAGCCGGCCATTTTCTCCTCTTCGATGCCCCCGCCCGTCAAATCCAGGATCAGACACTCCACCGCATCGTATTTAAACGTTTTTCCCGTTTTGCTTAGCGCTTCTGCCCCAAACTTGGGGTCTGCAATGAGCATCTTGCAATGATGGCAGTTTTCGCGGCCAAAATCAATGGGTTGGGGGCCTTTGCTGCAAGAAGAGAAGATAAGCGCGGCAGAAAGCAAAAAAAGCGAGAGGAACTTCATATTCTTTTTTTCAGGCGCCTCTTTTTCCGAAGCTGCTTTTAAATTCATTGACCACCGCAATAATAATAAGAAATATGCTGCCTACTAAAAACCATCCTCCCGTGTGCGGAAGCGAATAGGCCGTGATGTTGAGCATTTCCTTTTTACCAATCAACGGTGGTTGATAGGCCATTCCCGGTATCTTGATCGGGGCATTGGGGTCCAGATTGTGCCCATAGTCGTACTCCCATAAATAGAAGTCGTAGAAAGCAAGAACAGCCGCTATAAGCAGAAGACTGATCCAGGCATACAGCATCCACCTTTTATTGGTAAGCAGAGTAGCCAGCCCGAAGACTATCAGGAAGCCCAGGATATAGGGCATATAAATAAGTTCGGGTATGTCATCGGGGTTGATCTCCCTCATACCGATGTAGTGGTTCAGAATGTTTACGTTTTCCAGGGTGTAAGGGTCGCTCCCTCCAATTTTATCAATGTAAATGTGCATTGAAATTCCTTCGGGAAACTGGGGTGCATCCAGGTCTATTTTCCAGATTGGCAGAAAATAAAGCGGGATGAGCAGGATGATTGCAAAAGCAAGAATGATCCTTGTTGACTTTTTCATGCGAGTATGATTTGCATTTATTAAAAAAAATGCTGTCCTTGCTTCTTTGTAGCATCTTAAGACCGGGGGCTGCATCTCCGATTTTTTGGAAACTTTGCAGCGTATGTCTCAGGATATTAATTGACTATGCTTGACAATTTACAAAGAACAAGGACAGCATCATTTACTGAAGAATCCCGTTTTCTCTATTTGTTGCCCATCTTGTCTGCCAACCACCACCTAAGCGGTATGTTGGAGTTGGGTGCCGAGACTCTGACATATCCCTGCATTTCCTGGTGCAGCGCAGAACAGAAATCAGTACAATAGAACGGGAATACACCTTCTTCCTTCGGCTCCCATACCAATGTTTCGGTTTGGCCGGGCATGATCAGCAACTCTGCATTGCGGGCACCCATCACGGCAAATCCGTGCGGCACATCCCAGGCCTGCTCGAGGTTGGTTACATGCCAATATACCTTATCGCCCACTTTGATACCTTCAATGTTATCCGGTGCAAAGTGCGAGCGGATGGCCGTCAGGTAGATATGAACCTCGTTTCCGTTTCGCTCTACCCGTGCATCCTGCTCTTTACCCGCCATATAGGGGTGCTTGTTTTCATCCAGGCGATAAAGGCGTACTTGCTTGTCTTTTATGACATCGGCTTTCAGTCCTTGTGCATAGTGCGGCTCGCCCATGGTGGGGAAGTCAAGCAGCAGTTCCATCTTGTCACCGCTGATGTCATAGAGTTGTGCCGACTGACAGAGTTCCGGGCCGGTAGGCAAATAGCGGTCTTTCGTAATTTTGTTCAGTGCCACTACATATTCGCCCCAGGGTTTTCGGCTGTCGCCACCGGGGATCATGAGGTGGCCGATGGAATAATAGGTAGGAATTCGATCCACTACTTTCTGTGTGGCTACTTCCCATTTGACGATTTCAGAAGTAATGAAACAGGATGTGTAGCCGTATCCTTTTCCGTCAAACTCGGTGTGCAGAGGACCAAGACCCATGTCGGTAACGATACCGGCCAAAATGGATTCATAGTTCAATACCGGAATGCCGTCAATATTGTCCACGAAATCTTCATTTTCGATGGCCTTCAACATTTTGGAAAATGAATGTACGGCCATATCGGCAGAGAGTTTGCCGTTCCCGACAATATATTCGCCCGTATTGTCCACATCCACACCATGGGGTGATTTGGGCGTAGGCAGGAAGTAAATCAAACCGGGACATTCTGAAGGTATAAGAACCTTTACTTCCGTTCTCAACTCGGATTTTGCCGAGTGTGTCTCATCGCTATATGAATTGTCATAGTATCTGGCCGGCAAGGTTCTGTATTTGCCCTGTTTGATGTACTCTTCGGCTTTTTTCCAATTGACAGCCGCGATAAAGTCTTTGTCCTTTTGTGACGCATTTGACTCCAGAAGGGTATAAGCTTCTTCGGTATTATAGCTGGAAAAGAATGTCCATCCATGGGAAGGTCCCTTTCCGGAATGGGCCAAATCATAGTCATAGCCCGGCACCAAAATCTGGAAAGCAATATCCATGTCCCCATCTTCCGGGTCAACACTGATAAATGTCAGAGAACCTTTAAAGTTGTCTTTGTAACTCTCAATAGGAAAGTCTTCCTGCGGTATCGGCACACTGAAGCGCGTACCTGCTACGATATACTCTGTATTCTCCGTAGTAAACGGTGAGCTGTGGTTTCCACCGCTATTCGGTATTTCAATGATCTCGACCGTCTCGAAGGTTGTCAGGTCAATGCGGGCAATACGCGGGGTATTGTTTCCATTGATAAATATCCACCTTCCGTCCGGGGCACCGTCCGTTTGTGAAAGTTCCGGGTGGTGTGAATCGTCCCACGGCACAAATCCGTGTGATGTTTGCAGCATGGGCTTGGTTTCTTCGTTAAATCCATATCCTTTCTCAGCATCCACGCTGAAAACCGGAATGATTTTAAATAAGCGTCCGGAGGGCAATCCGTGAACGGCCAGCTGACCGCTAAAACCACCTGACATAAACGCATAATACTCATCGTGCTCTCCGGGGGCCACATAAACTCGCTCCGCTATGGAACTTGTATTGCTTCCGGCAAGCCCTTTCTGGCTGCCACCGTTGTTGCAGGCCAGTGCGAAAAGGGATAGAAAAATCGCAGAGGCCAGCATCTTTAATCGAAAATTTAAATTCAGCCTGTTCATGGTTTATTGATTTATATGA
Organism: Chitinophagales bacterium; assembly: GCA_026981615.1. Lineage (GTDB taxonomy): Bacteria > Bacteroidota > Bacteroidia > Chitinophagales > S012-47 > S012-47. The sequence goes on along the minus strand of JALSIH010000095.1, from coordinate 5,836 downwards.
TTAACTAAGTACATTTTTTTACTCTTAAAATTCATTGTCCGGCATCGTATTGCCTGAAATACTCAAGCAAGGCCCTGGCCTCTTCTTCACTTACATCCTGCATTGTCATTTGTGTCATGTATTCCGCCAGAAGTGCTTTGGCAACCGGATCCTTTTTTGTCATTTCCTCGGGATTCAATATCATGTTCATAATCCACTCAGGCGATTGTTTCTCTGTTATACCGGCCAATGGCGGCCCTACATAGCGCTCGTCAAACTGATGACAGGCCGTACACTTCGACTCAAAGACTTCTTTGCCCTGCATAGCCAATTGCTCATCAATTTCATCTCCGATTTCCACGTGAGCGATCGGGCCGATGCCCTTGGCTGAGGCCGTTTCCTCCACTGCCGAATTTGCTTCCGTACTGTTGCTTTTTCCGGTTTCGTTCGATCCCTGATCACTGCTTCCGCCACAGGAGGTAAAGAAGAGCAATGCCACTGAAATACCAATAATCAAAAACTTTTTCGTTTGCATAGTCAATTTTTTATTAAGTGTGAATAATGTTGTAAGCGCAAAAAAAAGACTTCTCAGTCCTTTAATAAATGACTTTTGTCATTTGAGCCCGATTGTTCAAAAATAATCTTTGTCCTTCTCTGAATGAGCCGTCTTATCTTTGCGAAAAATTTTTACGATGAAAGAAATATGCATCATAGGTGCCGGCACCATGGGCAATGGCATCGCCCACGTCTTTGCACAGAACGGATACAGCAGCACATTGATCGACATACGGGCCGATGCGCTTGAAAAAGCATTGGCCACCATTGAAAAGAATCTCAACCGCCAGCTCAAAAAAGAACTGATCACGGAGCAGGAAAAGGCCGGCACCCTGGCCCGTATTCACACTACAACTGACATGGAAGAAGCCGTCAGGAATGCCGATCTGGTCATTGAGGCAGCCAGTGAAAATATTTCGCTCAAGCTGGATATCTTCAAAAAACTGGACCAGCTCTGCAAGGATACGGCTATTCTTGCTTCCAACACCTCTTCCATCTCTATCACGCGCATTGCGGCCGCCACCCAGCGCCCCGAACAGGTCATCGGCATGCATTTTATGAATCCGGTGCCGGTGATGAAACTGGTAGAGATCATCCGGGGGTATTCCACCTCCGAAAAAGTAAGCTCGGAAATCATGGAGCTGAGCCGGAAATTGGGCAAAGTGCCCGTGGCCGTCAATGATTATCCCGGATTTGTGGCCAACCGCATCCTCATGCCCATGATCAACGAAGCCATATTTACCCTTTTCGAAGGAGTGGCCGGAGTCAGCGAGATCGATACCGTGATGAAACTCGGCATGGCCCACCCCATGGGGCCGCTGCAGCTGGCCGACTTTATCGGACTGGATGTCTGTCTCAGCATATTAAAAGTTCTGCACGAAGGATTTGGTGATCCGAAGTACAGACCCTGTCCGCTCTTGGTCAACATGGTGGAGGCAGGGCACCTCGGGCGCAAGTCGGGCAGGGGATTTTACGACTACCGCCACGGGGGAAAGGAATGGATTCCGGCTGAACGCTTTGCGCACTCAAATGCCTGAAACAGCCGTTAGCAAAAGCATAAAAATGGATTAAATGCTCTCAAGAACTTCCCAGTATGCGCTGCGCTCCGTCCTCTTTATAGCCGAAAACAGCCATGCCCGGAGAAAAGTGGGCGTAGGGGAAGTAGCAAAAGCCCTCGATATTCCGAAATATTACCTCGCCAAGATATTGCGCAAACTGGCCGTAGGCGGGCTTATCCGCTCCAGCAAAGGCCCGGGCGGAGGCTATTACCTCGACAGCGAAGACTTCGAGCACGCGCTCATCGCCATCATCGAAATAGTGGACGGCCCCGACAGCCTGAAAAAGTGTGCCCTGGGGCTCAACACCTGCTCGAGCGAACACCCCTGCCCCATCCATTTTTATATCGGCCCTTTCCGCGATTCGCTCCTGCAATCGCTTTCGGAAATTACCGTGGGCGATGCGCTGCAACAATTGAAAGAAGAAAATGTTTTCATTGCCAACCTGCTCACAGCCGATGAAAAGAAAAAAGAAAACGGAAGACCCGATGAAAGACATTGAAAGCGAAGCCGGGATACGGATGCTGGTCGATCGATTTTACGAAAAAGTGCAAAAAGATGAACGGCTGGGCCCGGTATTCAACGCCCGCATAAAAAACTGGGACGAGCATCTGCCACGCATGTACCGCTTTTGGGCATCGCTGCTCTTCGGCACGCCCGGCTACCGGGGAAACCCCTTTGAGAAGCACCTCGGACTGGCAATTAATAAAAAACATTTTGATCGCTGGCTGCAATTGTTTGAAAATACCCTGGATGAAAACTTCAAAGGAAAGAAGGCGGAGGAGGCCCGGCAGCGCGCCCGCTCCATCGCTTCTATTTTTATGTACAAACTAAAGCGCTTCGATGCCCGCTAAGCTACCCGGAATAAGCAAAGCGCAGCGCCAGACCGCCCAATGGTACTTCCTGGCATCGCTGATATGGTTTGCCGTTTCCGTTGTCATTGCCCTCTTCCTTCGCTATTATCACTACCGGGGCGAGATAGCGGGTTTTGTGTACAAATATTGGCTCCACACCCACTCGCACGTGGTGATGCTCGGCTGGGTCTACAATGCCCTGGCAGCTTTGACGCTTTGGTCTTTTCCCATGCAGGATCGCAATCGCTGGCAACGATATCTCTTTGTAGCCACACAACTCTTTGTAGCCGGCATTCTTCTCAGTTTTCCTTTTCACGGATACTTTTGGGCTTCTATCCTCTTTTCCACGCTTCACATTTTTGCAAGTTATCTTTTTGCATACCGTGTCTGGCACGATACGAATGCCGTGAAGCATTCCATCCCCGCCTTGCCGCTGCACTTCCTTCGATGGGCGCTCTTTTTTCTCGTTTTCTCCACGCTGGGGCCGTTTATGGTGGCCTATGTGATGGCAAGCGGACAGGAATCAAGCATCTGGTACCGCCTTTCCATCTATTTTTACCTTCATTTTCAGAGCAACGGATGGTTCGTCACGCAAATGCTGGCACTGATCCTCATCTTCATGGCGAGGCAGCGCACACGATCCTATCCCATCGCTGCAAGAAGTGCCATTTGGCTTTTCACGGCCGGTGTCCTGCTGAGCTATGCGCAGTCGGCCATATGGACCGGCCCGCCCGCCTGGGTTTACTTCACGGCCCGGGCAGGCGCTTTGCTACAGATCAGCGGCCTCGGCCTGCTCTATTTCGCAATCCGCAAAGACCTGGCCGCATTCCGGAAATCTTCTTTCATCCATCGCATCACGGGGCTTGTGCTGCTTTTGCTTCTCTTCAAATCCCTGCTGCAGCTTGCCATGCTCTTCGGAGGGCCCTTGCAGGCACTTTCCGAAAAACACCCCGTCATCATTGCTTTTCTGCATCTGATCTTCCTCGGTGTACTCACCCCGTTCCTCCTGGTTCAGCCCTCCGCCACCGGTATGACCCCTCCGTTCGGCCCCTTAAAAAAGTTTTTATTTCTGATTTTTCTTACGGGCTTCGCCCTGATGGAACTGGCACTCGTTCTGCCCGCCATTTTTCCCTCGCTCATGGCGTTTATTTCAATTCCGGCAGCACTCTTCTATTCTTCCCTCATCATGGCACTCCCCCTGCTCTCCCTCCTTTTTTTGATCTACCGGGATACGGACATCCATGTGAATACCCGGGAGTTCTGAAAAAACATTGAGGGTAACATAGGTCATTCTCCTTTTTTCCCGGATGATTTAAATTTTCCGTGTTCAAATCATCTGTAATGAGCGCAATACCCTTTCGAATCTGCCGGGCCTTCCTGCTTGTCTCGCTTTCAGCCCTCCTGTTTTCCGCTTCCTGCCACCGCATTCCCGATACCAAGGCGGGCATTCAGCTGAGCATTGCCCACGAAGTGGATGCACAACCCCTGATGACGGACAGCATCGCCTATCAAAATGAAGCCGGCAACCCCTACAGTGTCACACGGCTTGAGTACTATCTCTCCGACTTCAAATTCATCCGGGCAGACGGCAGCTTCGAGGAAATTGAACTGACACACTACTGCAATCCGCGAAAGGCCGAATCGCTCAATATGGATATGGAACTGCCCGAAGGCAGCTACATTGGGCTGGAGTTTCTGCTGGGCATACCGGCCGATCGAAATCTCAGCTATACCCTCCCGGCTACAAGCGAAAACATCAACATGGCATGGCCCGAAAACATGGGAGGCGGATATCATTTTATGAAACTCGAAGGACATTTCATTGACGATCAGGGAAAGGAAAAAGGTTTTGCCATGCACCTCGGAATGAATCAATGGCTCGTTCATATCCGTCTTGACCGGAATATGGAATTCAAAGGCGATCAGAACCCCGTCCGGCTGAGCATGAACATCAACGAATGGTTTCGCAATCCGCACACCTATGACTTTAACGTCCAGGGAAACTACACCATGGGCATTGATTCGCTGATGGGCAAACTCAGTGAAAACGGAAGAGATGTATTTACACTTACAAACCCGTGAAAGGATGAAAGGAATTGCATACATAGCGGCCTTATCAGCCCTGATGCTAACGGCAGGTGCCTGCCATTGGCATGTGGCGCCTCCTGACGATACAATCAGCCTGACACGGCTTGAGATCAAGTCACCGGAATATGTCCCGATTCTAATGGAGCCCGCTGATAATCTGACGACCGCAGAGGGTGCTGCGCTGGGCCGCAAGCTTTATTATGACCCCGACCTTTCGACCGGGGGGCCCCTGGAAGGCAAGGCCTGTGCTTCCTGCCATCTTCAGGAGTTCGGATTTGCCCTTCCCGGCCCCAAAAGTCCGCCCGTGCTGCCTCACGTCAATCTGGGCTGGAATCAGGCCTTCCTGTGGAACGGTGCCAAACAGGGCCGCCTGGAAGATGCCATGCGATTTGAAGTGGAGGACTTTTTTCAGGTTGACCTCGGACGCATCAATGCCAATGAAAGCTATCGCAAGGCCTTTAAAGAAGTCTTCGGAGTGGACGAAATCGACTATCCCGTGCTGGCCAAGGCCCTGGCACAATTCCTGCGTACGGTCAACAGCTTTGACTCTCAGATAGATGCCTTCCTGCAGGGCAAAGGATTTCTGGACGAATCGGTATTGCGCGGTTATGAGATATTCAACTCGGAACGGGGTGATTGCTTCCACTGCCACAGCATCGGACTTTTTACGGACGGGCAGTTTCACAATAACGGCCTCGATTCCGTATTCAGCGGCTTCGGAGAGGGCCTCTATGCCGTGACGGGGAATAAGAACGATCTCGGCAAATTCAAGACCCCGACCCTCCGCAATGTGGCCCTGCGCGGCCCGTATATGCATGACGGGCGCTTCTCGACCCTCGAGGAAGTGGTGGAATTTTACAATACGGGCGTAGTGCCTTCGCCCACCCTCGACCCCATCATGACCAAGCCCGGCAAAGAAAACGGCCTGCAACTGAGCGCACAGGACAAAGCCGATCTTGTCAACTTTATGAAAGCCCTCACGGACACAAGCTTCATCCGCGACACCTCGCTGAGCAATCCGTGGTGAAGGATGATGATTGCACTGTGGGTAATTCCAAATCTCTGATAGTGCTACTGCAAAGCAGATTCACTTCTCTTTCTTTTCCGCACAATCATCTATTAAATGTATTGGCCAATGGGTATATTCCTGCTACTTAAACTTTTACAGGGGCATCACCCGGCTTTTATTTTTCTATCGTTAGCTTTCAAATTGAGCGAAAAAGAATTATCTTGGAATGAAATATTTTTTTCACAGCGCAAATAGGTTGCGGAGTCGACATATACCTTTGGCATGGCAAACTCTTT
>JALSIH010000094.1 GCA_026981615.1 Chitinophagales bacterium | reverse complement strand
GATCATGAAAGCGTGCTTGAATTTTTGATTTGCTTTGTCTTACCCTTTGGAACATTCCGATCGAGTGAAGCGAGCATCGGAACGACAAGCTCAGGGTGACAAAGCACCAACCACCAATCACCAACCACTAACCACCAACCACTAACCACCAACCACCAATCACCAACCACTAATCACCCTGCTCCGGACTTGCAACAAAGAACAGTACAAAAAAAGAAAAAAAGGACACCTTGTATTCATCTCACACAGCATAGGACGAAATGCCCCTCCGGAAATTATCGCAGCGATTTGTCAGGCGGGTTGCCTGCTACCATCCCCCGCTGGCACCGCCACCGCCAAAGCCTCCGCCTCCGAATCCACCGAAACCGCCACCGCCTCCGGAGCCGCCACCGCCAAAACCTCCCCCACCGAAGCCACCGCCCCAGAAAGGCCATGCACCGGAGTGACGGCCTTTGCCGCTGTAGGTGCTGTATTTATTCTTCTTGCGTGACGAAAAGAAAAAGAGGAGAAAGAAAATACCCGTCAAAAAAAGTACCGGCACATACCAGGGCTCGTCTTTTTTGTATTTTTCGGCATCAAACTCCCCGGCTGCCATCTCCATCATGGCATCGGTAGCTCGGTCGAGTCCTTCGTAATATTTTTTCTCCTTAAAGGCCGGAGTAATGATGTTTCGAATAATAAAACCCGCTTTCCCATCGGGTATGACCGGCTCGAGGCCGTAGCCCACCTGAATGGATATCTTGCGGTCGTCACGCGAAATGAGGATCAGTGCTCCGTTGTCTTTGCCGGCCTTGCCTATGCCGTTCTTATCTGCCAGGCGCTGGGCAAAATCACCCACATCATATCCCTTTAAGTCAGCTACCGTGACGATTACAAATTCATTGGATGTGCTGTCGTTGTATGCAATCAATTTACGGTTGAGCGCCTGCTCTTCGTTCTCGCTGAGCATATCCGCAAAGTCATACACCAGGCTTTTGCCGGACAACCGTGGAATGGCATCGTCCTGCGCATGCACGTGCAGAAATGTGCTCATAGCGAGCAGGAAAAGAAATGCATGCAGATTAGTCTTCATTGAAGGAAATTTCATCGCTAAGTTCATTGATATCGTCCTCGTTGACCGGAAAGGCCTTTTTCAGTTTTTCTCCGGCCATGCCGATGCCTGTGACCAGTCCGCCAAGGAAATCCCCGTTTTTAAATTTTTCTTCCATTACGGTCTTTATCTGATCCCAGAAACCGTCTTCGACCGTGCGGTTGATGCCCTCATCGGCCAGGATGGCAAATTTCCGGTCTTTCACCGCCAGGTAAAAGAGCACTCCGTTGCGCAGTTCGGTGCGGTGCATGCCCAGTTTTGCAAAAATTTTCAGCGCTCTTGCCATGGGGTCGCCACCCGGACAGCGGTCCTCCATGTGCACACGTATCTCACCCGAGGTCTTGTCCTCGGCCTGGCGTATGGCGTCCGTTATTTTTTTCTTTTCTTCCGGACTGAAGAAATCTTTTGCGTTTGCCATTACTTATCAAATAATTTTTCGACATCCACCTTGCCGCCTTTTGCTTCCTCATCGGCACTGAAGAGCGGTTTGGATTGAAAATTAAAAGCTCCGGCAAAAAGGTTCTGAGGAAACTTCCGGATATAGGTATTGTAGTCGCGAACCACTTCATTGTATTTTCTTCGCTCTACCGAAATTCTGTTTTCCGAACCCGAGAGCTCGTCCATGAGTTGCCGGTATTGCTCATTGGCCTTCAGGTCGGGATAGCGCTCAAATGTGGCGATCAATCTTCCCAGCGAAGTGTTCAGCTGTCCCTGTGCCTGCTCAAATCGCTGCAGCTGTTCGGGCGTCAGGTTTTGGGCATCGATGTTGATGGAAGTTGCTTTGGATCGGGCTTCCACCACTTTCGTCAGCGTCTCCTGTTCAAATTCGGCATACTTTTTCGCTACCGAGACCAGGTTCGGGATGAGATCGTACTTGCGTTGATACACGTTTTCGACCTGTGCCCACTGGGCGGCTACACTTTCCTCTTTGGCCACCATGTTGTTGTAGATGCCTTTCACCGAGAAATAGAGGAGAAAGATCAAAAGTACCGGGACTCCATAGCGGATCAACTTTTTATTATTCATCTGATTCTGATTTTAGTTTTTAAGCAAGAAAAGAGGCAAGTTTAGCCGCCTGCCTCTATATTTGAATACATTCAAAGTTAATCAAGCAAAGGATATAAGCCATGAAGCAAACAGTTAAAGAATTTAACATTTCGCGGGAACGCGGCAACGAAGTGATTTTAAGCAAAAACAATAAAGTAATCAAGCGACTCTTTAATCTGGATACCAATGCCTACATGGAAGGTGCCCTGCCGGTAAAGACAAAAGAAATGCTGGGGCTTGTGGCTTCGATGGTTTTGCGCTGTGACGATTGCATCAAGTATCACCTTGAGCAGTGCCGCTCGCAGGGGCTGACGGACGATGAAGTGTATGAAGTGTTTGCCATTGCCAACATTGTCGGGGGCACCATTGTGATCCCGCATACAAGAAGAGCGGCCGAATTTTGGGAAGCTTTGAAAGATGACTGAACTTTGAACGGAATTGGAGCCGGATGAACCGGCCTCTCTATCTTGCGCTCCGAAGCTCATTTTTAAACCATCTCCATGACGGAAAACAAACACGACAAACGCCTTTTTCTCCTTGATGCCATGGCGCTTATTTACCGGGCCTACTTTGCCATGATCCGGAATCCGCTCTACAACTCCAAAGGGCTGAACACCTCGGCCATCCGGGGTTTTACTTCCACACTCTTCGATCTCATCCGCAAAGAAAAACCAACGCACATAGCCGTGGTTTTCGATACGGCTGCACCTACGCTGCGCAGCGAGAGCTATGCCGAATACAAGGCCCACCGCGAGGAAACCCCGCCCGATATCATCCAATCCATTCCCTACATCAAGGAAATCGTAAAAGCCTTTCACATTCCCGTGCTCGAACTGGACGGCTACGAAGCCGATGACATCATCGGGACGCTTGCCAAAAAAGCGGAAGCGGACGGGTATGAAGTGTACATGGTGACGCCCGACAAGGATTTCGGACAATTGGTATCGGACAAGGTCTTTATCTACAAGCCGCCCTACCAGGGCAAAGGCGGCTTTGAAAAGATCGGGCCCGAAGAAGTAAAATCACGCTGGGAACTGGAGCGGGTCGAACAGGTGATCGACCTGCTCGGGCTCATGGGCGACAAGGTGGACAATATTCCGGGCGTGCCCGGTGTGGGTGAAAAAACCGCCATCAAACTCCTTAAGCAATACGGCAGTGTGGAAGGCATCATCGAACATATGGACGAGCTGAAAGGCAAGCTGAAAGAGCGCTTTGAAGAGTACAAAGACCAGGCTCTGCTGAGCAAGCAACTGGCGACCATCGACACAAAAGTGCCCATTTCCCAGGATGAGGAAGAGCTCATCATGAGCGAACCCGACCGCGAAAAGCTGGCGGCCATTTTCAATGAGCTGGAATTCCGCACCATGGGCCAGCGCATCCTCGGAGAGGATTTCAAGCTGTCAACACCGGCTCCTGACGGACAGATGGACCTCTTTGGCAGCGAAGCAGGTAAAGAAATGCTGAGCCGCAAATCAGAGCAGGCCGAAGGCAATCACATGGGCAATACGGATCATCGCTACGAAATGGCCGTGGGTGATAAGGAAATCGGGCAAGTGCTGGAAAAACTTCGAAAGGCGAAGGAATTCAGCTTCGACACCGAAACCTCGGGGTTGAATGCCATGGAAGACCGGCTTGTCGGGCTCTCCTTTTCTACGCGCAAAGGAGAAGGTTTTTATGTTCCGGTAGGCGATGATGCGGCAAAAGCTGCGGAAATATGTAAGCGATTGGCCGATGTGCTTGAAAACAACAGGCAAGTGAAAATCGCCCAAAATGCGAAGTTCGACATGCTGGTGCTGCGCCAGCACGGTCTCATGGTCAGCGACCCGCTCTTCGATACCATGATTGCCCATTACCTCATAGAACCGGACATGAAACACAGCCTCGACTTTCTGGCCGAAAAGTACCTGGGATACATACCTGTGTCGATAGAAAAACTCATTGGAAAGCGCGGCAAGAAGCAAAAGAGCATGGCCGACCTCGAGGCGGAAGAAATCAAAGACTATGCGGCCGAGGATGCCGATGTGACCCTCCAACTCAAAGAAGTACTGGAGCCCAAACTTCGTGAGCTCGAGGTGGAAGACCTTTTTTACAACGTGGAAATGCCCCTGGTGAAAGTGTTGGCCGACATGGAATTTGAAGGCATCAACCTGGATGTGGCCTTCCTTCAGAAATTCTCGGAAGAACTGGAAATAGACATTGCCCGGCTGCGAAAGGAAATCTACGAGCTGGCAGGTGTGGAATTCAATGTAGATTCTCCCAAACAACTTTCCCAGGTTTTATTTGTCAAACTGGGAATCCCCTATACGGGACGAAAAACGAAAACCGGGCAGTACTCGACCGGTGAAGATATACTGAGGCGGCTGCAGGACGAATATGAAATAGCGCGAAAAGTGCTGGACTACCGCGAACTCGTCAAGCTGAAGTCAACCTATGTAGATGCCCTGCCCCGCCTGATCAACAAAAAGACCGGCCGCATACACACCACCTACAACCAGGCGGTGGCCAATACGGGCCGCCTGAGTTCGGCCAACCCAAATCTTCAAAACATTCCCATCCGCACCGAAAAAGGGCAGCGGGTGCGCAAGGCTTTTATTCCCCGCTCCTCAAAGCATGTCATCGTTTCGGCCGATTATTCGCAGATCGAGCTGCGCATCATTGCTTCGCTGAGTGGTGACAAGAATATGAAAGAAGCCTTTGCAAGGGGCGAAGACATCCATGCCTCTACGGCCGCCAAAATTTTCAATGTGCCCCTTGAGGAGGTAAACCGGGAAATGCGCAGAAAGGCCAAGGCCGTCAATTTCGGAATTGCCTACGGACAAACCGCCTTCGGGCTGGCACAAACCCTGAATATCAGTCGCACCGAAGCAGCCGAAATCATAAACAACTATTTTGAAAAATTTCCGGGCATCAAGCGATTTATGGACGAGAGCATCGCCTTTGCCCGCGAGCACGGCTACGTAAAAACCCTCCTGGGTCGCAGACGCTATTTGCCGGAGATCGACTCGCGCAATGTGGCCGTGCGCAATTTTGCCGAACGCAATGCCATCAACATGCCCATACAGGGATCGGCAGCCGATATTATCAAAGTGGCCATGGTGAAGCTCCACGAGGCCATGAAAGAGAAAGGATACGCATCGAAAATGGTATTGCAGGTGCATGACGAACTGGTCTTCGATGCGCTTAAGACGGAAATCGATGAACTGCTGCCGCTGATTCAAGAGAAAATGCGCCATGCCGTCACCCTCGATGTGCCCCTCGAAGTTGATATCGGCATGGGCAATAACTGGCTCGAGGCGCACTGAAAAAAATAAAAGGGACGGCACCGGAGCACCATCCCTTTTGCAAACTGCCATATCTTTCGGCCCATTACATGAGCATCACTTTTTCGCTCGCGTGGCGGCCTTTGCCCACTACATTCACAAAATAGACACCGCTTACATTGGCACTCAGGTCCAGGATCATTTTATTTCCCTGATTGTAGGTATCCATGCTTTGCTCATAAACCAGATTGCCCATGATGTTGAATACCTGCACCCGGAATTCTCCTTCGAGTCCGTCCAGTATTTCCACTCCAAGCTGATCGGCACCGGGGTTTGCATAGACTTTGATCTGAAGTTTATTGCTTACCTCATCGTTGAAGCGCACGCTTGAAACGAAGTCGGCAATGGGCGAATAGTTTTCATTGGCTACCAGATAGTTCTTGTTGGCCAGGTAGCTTGCGGTCATCACTTCAAACTGCTCGTAAGAAAATTCGCTGCGGCAGTAGGAAGGAGCGTAAGACATGATGTTGCGCGTATCCGGATCATAAGCATCCCCGTTGGCATCGCGATCGTGTGCGGTATAGTTGCAGTTCCCGTCCACCTTGCCCAGCAGGTTGGGATCGGCCGGAGTATCACAGATCAGGTCACCGGCTTTTTCACAGTTCTTTCCGTTGACGGCTTCCGGGTCGATGCCGCTGATGCCGTGTGTATGAATCAGAGAAAAATAATGCCCGATTTCATGGGCCAGGGTACTGCTGTTTTTCAGGCATCCGCCTGCTACAAAAATACGATCGCGCCCGGCCTCGGGATAGTAGGTATAACCGCAAATCTCATTGCCCTGTTTGTTGGTGATGGAACCCACAAAATAAATGTTCAGGGCATTGGGCTCATCTCTGGAAGCAGCCAATCGGGCTTCTTCGTTTTGATTGAAATCATAGAACGCCCCGTCTTTTACGTAATCAACCTCACTGGAGAGATAAAACTCCATATCGGCACCGCTGAAAAGATCATTCAATTTGTCAAACTCGACAATGATATCGTCTATGCTCAGCCCTGAGTATCCGTCTTCATTCTGTACGATGTGTACTTTGACGGGTATTTTAATGGACCCCGAACGCATGGCCGCAATTCGCCGGGCATTTCCTGCCAGCTCCACCAGGTTTTTATAATGCTCGGCTGTGAGCTCCGTTCCGCAGGAACTCTCCTGAGCCTGACTTAGAAGGGCGGAAAGAATGAGGAGGGAAGACAGGATAAAGCGTTTCATTTTCAGGGTATTTTAGCAACTGTGTACTTTTTACACCCTGATTGAACGGAACGCGCATCAAATGGTTACGTTTTTCTCTTGCTCATCTATGAAAATCCTTTACAGATGTAAGCTTTTCATCCGATTGAGTTCTTTTTCAAATTCACGGATAATTTCGCGGACGATTTCACCGGCTCCTTTTATTTCATCGATCAGTGCCGACACTTCTCCGATTTCCAGTTCTCCGTGTCGGATATTTCCCTCGAGCATGCCTTTCCGCGAACGACCCCGGCCCAGCAGTCTTTTCAGTTCCCGCGGCTTCACTCCGTGTGTCTCGGCCCAATGGATTTCTTCAAAAAATTCATTTTTTACCAGGCGTACGGGTTGGAGGCTTTTCAATGCCAGCATGGTATCGCCTTCTCCGAGTTCGAGCACTTTTTTCTTAAAATTTTCATGGCAGGAGGCTTCGCGGCTTGCCACAAAGCGGGTGCCCATCTGTACGCCCTCGGCACCGAGGGCAAAAGCGGCCAGCATTTGCCGGCCGGTGGCAATGCCCCCGGCCGCGATGACCGGAATATTCACGGCCCGGCAAACGGCAGGAACAAGCACCATGGTAGTGGTTTCTTCCCGGCCATTGTGGCCGCCCGCTTCAAAGCCCTCGGCCACCACGGCATCCACCCCGGCCTGCAATGCCTTCATCGCAAAGCGGCTGCTTGACACGACATGGCAAACGCGTACATTTTCGGCCTTCAGGCGGGAGGTATAACGCGAGGGATCTCCGGCCGAAGTAAAGACGATACCCACTTTCTCCTGCAGTATCACATCGAGATGGGATTCGGCTTTCGCATTCATGAGGGGGAGATTCACGCCAAAGGGTTTCCGAGTGGCTCTCCGGCAGGCCCGGATCTGCCTGCGCAGTTCATCAGAGCTCATCGAGCCCGATCCGATGAGTCCCAGGCCGCCCGCCTCGCTGACGGCCGCTGCCAACTCCCATCCCGCACACCACACCATGCCGCCCTGAATGACAGGATAGCGGATACCGAACAATGTTTTTATCCTATTCTCCATTTCGCGTCTCTTTAAAGATTTTGAATCCGAATGTTCGAAGCCGGGCCGTATCGCCAGGCGCTGCCCATACTTCTAAGGTATAGCCCTGGGGGCAGTCGCAGGCATCGCAAACCATAACCGAGTCCGGGAAGGGAATCCCTTCAATTTTATATATCCGAATGCCCTCTTTTTCAAAAAACGAGCGGATGATCTCCTTCTCCTCCGCTTCGAGCTGGCGGGGCCTGCCCCGCGGATAGTCTTCGTATTTCATCCCATTCGCTTTGAGCCAGTCCTGCTCCCAGGGGTTGCCCAGACATTGTACCGGCTCCATCTGCATCCGGACGTACTCTCCGCCCATGCTTTCTTTCTTGCTCCGGCAGGCAAAGAAAAAGAGAAGCAAAACGGCAAAAAGCATTCTTTTTTTTCTCAATCGCATCATTCAATCCTTTTTAATTTTTAAAGAAATCGCTGTATTTCAAGTGCTCCGAGGGGTCCCAGAAGTGCTCTTCAAAACGAAGCACCTGATTTTGCCGCACCGTCAGGCCCTCCTCTTCGAGGCAGCGCTGCATGGTGCCGGGGGTTTCAAAGTGCATACGGCCCGTCAGCAGTCCGTTGCGATTGACCACCCGGTGGGCCGGCACGGGCGGAAAGGCCATGTGGCTCAGATTCATGGCATAGCCCACGAGGCGTGCACTTTTGCCCGAGCCCAGGAAGCGGGCAATGGCCCCGTAGGAAGTCACCCGTCCATAAGGAATCTGCCGGGCCGTTTCAAAGACTTTCTCATAAAAACTCAACGGCTCATCCATTCTTCAAAATTAATATCTCCGCGCTGTACTAATTAATGGAGTTGCAGCGCTTCTTTGTGCAGTTTTCGGAGCTTACCAAAAGCCGCCCGCTTCTATCTTTGCTCCGGTAATGAATTATAAGCTCAAGATAAAAGCTTCCGGCATCAACGACCTGACCAATGCCAGGTTTTTTGCTTCACAGATGCTCGATTGGGTAGGCATAGACCTCAATCCGCTTTCAGAGGCTCCGCTTACGCTGCCCGATGCCGAAGAGATCATCGGCTGGCTGGCAGGGGCCCGCCTGGTGGGAGAGTTTGAGCATCGCGATGGCGATGAAATCCTCTATCTGACAGAGCAGCTGGGCCTGGATGCCATTCAGGTGCCCTACGGCACCCGTCTGCCTGCGCACGAGCTGCCCGTCTTCGAACACCTGCAGCTCACCTCCGATGCCATCCCGGCCGGGCTTTCCGTTGACCGGGCCGATTATATCCTTCTCGAGCTCCCCGGCATCGTGCATCCCGATGAAATAAGCCCCGAAATGCTCGATTTTATGGAGCTTCTCTTTTCCGAAAAGGCCGTTTTTCTCGCAGCCGAATTTGACAGCGATACCCTTCCCGATTTCATTCATCGCTTTGCCCCTTATGGCATTGGCATCCCTGCCGGCAGTGAAATGGGAAGCGGCATGAGCGATTTTGAAGAAAGTCTGGAACTGCTCAACTTGCTTAGGTCATGAAATTAACCCGTACTCCATATCCGATCTTTCCGCCCCGGATAAGCAGGGAGCCCGCTTCCGGCACAAGGCTCATCTTCGCAGTTCCCTGGCACGAACCTGCAAACCCTGAAGTTTTCCAGCTGTGGCTTCAGCCCTTTTTGCAATCATCGCAATCCTTTGAAATGATTGTGCTCATCTACAATTTTGAAGAAGACGAAGACCGGCTCAGCGAAAGCAATCTCGATTTTTACTGGTATCTGGAATCGGCCCGGGAGGAGTGGCTCAAGGAGGGGCTGGACATTCAGCCCGTACATATTACAGGCATTGAGCAAAGATGGAAAAACACGGAGATTGCCTCCTTCACGGGCATGTACGAGGCGGCCCAGCGCCTCCTTGACACCGGCCGGGCCAACGGCATCGTGGGCCTCTTGCAGGCCGGGGCCCGATATTCAGAGCGCTATCCCGATTATTTGCTTGAGTTTTATGACCGAAATCCGGACTGCGGACTTTCCGAGTGCCTCTGGCAGTGTGAAGCCCCCGGTACGGATTCAAGCGAGAGAAGCCTCCCCGGAAATGAAGAGAGGGAAGCGGAACTCAGGGCAAAGCTTATCAACCTTCAATTGCGCAAAGCCGGGTACCACTTGCCCGTTTTTTCCCTTTCCTCCACCTTGAGTCTGCGTGCCTGGGTTTTCCGGCAAATCAGCGGGAAAATTGATTCTGCCCGGGTGCTGGCCGATGAAATACTGCATCTGGGCCGCCTCGAAGGGGTCGGTGTTTCAAGGTTTCGCAAGGGAATGCTTACGATATATCCCGAACAATGGAGCCGCCTGTCTGCCCGCACAGCGGTTTTGCCGGGTGCGGATTCCTTCCGGCAGATACAGAAATTTTTGCTCCGAAGCGAGAACTTCTTCCGGGCCCGCACCCGACACGATTACCAGGAGGTGCTGCGCATGCTCGACCTGCCTGTCCGGGCATTTCTGCAGGCCGGGCAATTCTTCGAATATTGGCAAGGCACCCTGCTCAATGCCTGCAATCGCGCCCAGTACCGGCAACTCTTCTCGGCATGGCTGAATCCCCGGCGCATGAGACAACTCCTGCAAGAATGCAGCAACTACGAACAAGAGGAGAGTAGCCTGACCAAAGAATGTGCAGCCTTTTTGCACGAGAGCTACTCCATCCGCCCGGGCGTACTGAACGTTGCGCAATTGCTCGAATATGTCAGAAAAGCAGAAAGAGGAATGCAGCGTGTAGAAACCCGGGAACGGGCATAAAAAAAGCAGAAGACAAAAGCCTTCTGCTCATTTAATTCTGTCAAGCCTGCTGCTTAGTTTACAGCATCGCTCAATTCTTTACCGGGTTTGAATTTAACCACATTGCGAGCGGCAATATCAATTTCTTTACCGGTTTGAGGGTTTCTTCCTTTGCGGGCTGCACGATGAGAAACGGAGAAAGTACCGAATCCTACCAATGTGACTTTGTCACCGCCTTTCAGAGAACCTTCGACAG
This sequence comes from Chitinophagales bacterium, assembly GCA_026981615.1. Classification (GTDB taxonomy): domain Bacteria; phylum Bacteroidota; class Bacteroidia; order Chitinophagales; family S012-47; genus S012-47. The sequence continues at coordinate 9,061 of JALSIH010000094.1, read as the reverse complement.
CATCAATCACAGCATTGAGTGCATCTGCTGCCTGTGCTTTCGTTAAATTTGCTTTTTCAGCGATCGTGTTGATTAATTCACCTTTGTTCATTTGATCCTATAATTTTTGGGTTAGTAAATAAGTTTAATGCTTTTGAACAGTAACAAATATACTTGCAGAAAAATAAGTGGCTTGGATTTCGGATGCGCAAATGTTGATAAACAAAGCGTTTCAGAATACCGAACAAAATTATTTAATACTTTATTGACTACTTATCATTGCTTTACATTTACCCATTGAATGATCATTGTGCGTGTTTTTGTTGATATTTTACTTATGAAAAATTGATGAAATCCTTGTTTCAAGCCCGTTACAGCCCCATTCTTCTAATTTTTTCACTGCTCCTGCTTTGGGCCATGCCGGCCCGGGCACAGGTCAAATACTGGGTCTTTTTTAAAGACAAGCCCGATACACATTTTGATGCCCGGCAATACTTCAGCCCCAAAGGATATGAGCGAAGGGTAAAAAGGCATCTGGCCATGGGCGATTACTATGACCTGCCCGTAGCCGCCCGGTACACGGAGGAGGTCATGGCACTGGCCGACAGCCTCTATGCCCGTTCGCGCTGGCTCAATGCCATTGTGATTTCTGCCGGAAGTACATCGCTCGGGCAAATTGCCGGCCTCCCGTTTGTGCGTGGAATCGAAGCCGTGCACACCCTTCATCCTGCCCGAAAAACGGAAGATTCACTGCGCATCTTCAGGATAAAGAAGAATGACTCCCTGCTTCTACGCTTTCAGCTGCACCGCATGAAAGGAGAAGTTTTCAAAAAGCAAAAACTGAACGGGAAAGGCATTACCATTGCCGTTTTTGATGTCGGCTTCAGGAATGTCGATATCCATCCCGCCTTTCAGCACCTTTTTAAGCGGGAAGCCATCCGGGCGACCTATGATTTTATCGGTGACGACCCGGAGGTATATGACCGGGGATCGCATGGCACCATGGTGCTGGGCTGCCTGGCCGGAGTCTTTGACAGCATTCCGATGGGCCTGGCCACGGGAGCCGACTTTTTGCTGGCCCGCACCGAGCGCGCGCACGTTGAAATTACCTTTGAAGAATACAGCTGGATAGCGGCTGCCGAGTGGGCCGACCGCCACGGGGCCGACATTATCAGCAGCTCCCTCGGGTACTCCGAGGTGCGCTACTTTCAGGAGGAAATGGACGGCAGGATCGCCCCCATCTCGCGGGCAGCCAACATTGCAGCTTCGAGGGGGATACTGGTGATCAATGCAGCCGGCAACGAAGCCGGCAACTCCTGGGGCACCATTGTGGCACCTGGCGATGCCGACAGTGTGCTCACGGTGGGCGGTGTAGACCCCCGCAGCGATGCCGCCATCTCATTTTCCTCGGCCGGGCCGGCAGCCGATGGCACCCCCAAGCCCAATGTGGTCAACCTCGGCATTGCCTTCACCTCTTTTCCGCGTAAATTCGGTACAGCCGAAGGCACCTCCTTCGCAACCCCCCTTACAGCCGGATTTGCCGCCTGCGCCTGGCAAGCCGATCCGCAGAAGAACAACATGGAGATATTCCATATGATCGAATCCTCGGGCCACCTCTTTCCCTACTTCGATTACCACCACGGATACGGCATCCCCCGGGCCGACAAAGTGCTTGGCATTGCAGACAAAGCAGCCCCCACATTCCACTTTGATTTATCCGATGCGTATCTTGAAGTAAAAATTAATGAGGAATTTGTTCCTGAAAAAGACGAAGACGGGAAACTGCTGACCCGGCCCAAAAACCTCTATTACAAAATAGTGAGCGCAAACGGCAAAATCAGAAAATACGGAGTGGTGCTGGCCGAAATAGACGAACCCGTTTATTTTGAGAGAAACGATCTGAAGAAAGGAGAAAAAGTGGTCGTACACTTCGAAGGATATACCGAATCATACACCATCAACGAAGAACCTTAAAACAAAGCATCCCGGATGAAAAACTTTACCCTGATACTTATTTTGACGGCAGCCATGCACATGGCGCAGGCGCAAACGGAAATTTTAAAGATTGATGTTGATACAAGCTCTGCCGAGTCGCAGTTTGGCCCCAACAGGCGGCATTTCGTCCACACGTTCATGTCCCTGGGTCTGCACACTCAAATTCCGGTCAGCGGCAATTACAATTTTCCCCGCTCGACTTACAGTGCTTTCGGAGTATTATACAAGCTCAGGCTGAGCAATTATTTCTCGACCGGTGTCACTTTGAGCTTTGAAAACAGCAGCATTCGGCTGGCCAAAGACCGCCCCGTCACTTTTCCCGACAGCATCAGGCACAACAAAGAAACCTTGCAGCAATTTGCGCTCAGCGGGAGCTATTACCTGCGTATCAATATGGAAAAGCGGGGAAACAGCATCGGGAAATACTTCGACCTGGGAGTTGGCGGTCTGCTGCAAACGGCAGCAAGCTATCAATATGAAGACCCCCTGCAGGGAAAAGAGGTCAGGGAAGTCAAAATCCGGCATTACGGAATGCTCAGGCCCTCCAACTGGTATCTCTACACCGCGCTCGGTGTAAACAATTTTGCTCTTATTGCCCGCTATCGCATGCAGTCTTTCTTTGTTGACAACAGCGGGTTTCCCGAGGCACCTCCCATCATGATCGGCTTTAGCTGGGGCTTTTTCTGAGACCGGTCTCTGTCTCTTTTCTGTCATAAGACGAGCCGGCAAATACGATTGGCGCTTTTGCCAGCGTGTGAATAGCAGACCAAGGCATTCACATCATGAGAGACCTGATCAAAAACCCCCTGCGCCATCGCTCCTTTTACCTTCGCCTGGGCTTTGTGTTCTCCTTTGCCCTCCTGCTCCTTGCCTTTCGATGGGCCCCCGCCTACGAAGCCGGGAATCCGGCTGAAGGAAAAATGGATGACGAAGCTTTCCGAATTGAAATGAAGAACGTAAAGATTAAAAGAGAAGAGCCGGAAGCCAAAAATCAGCGGGAGACTCAAAAAAATGCGGACCTGAGACTGGCCGACTTACACATCGACAGAAATGCCTTCGAATACAAAGACGAGAAAAACACGGGAAAAGAAAGGCAGGCAGATGACCTGCTCATAGCGCTTGACAGCAACTTATGGAGCAATCTGGGCAGCATCGATACCCTCGAAGCGCCCCCTCTTGATTATGCCGGGCAGATGCCTTCTTTTCCGGGCGGACTATCTGCATTGTATGCCTATATCCGCTCCAAGGTTCGCTATCCCTCGCGCGAACGCGAACTGGGAATAGAGGGCACCGTATACCTCAAATTCGTAGTAAGCCGCAACGGTCAGGTAAGCGATGTACGGGTGCTCAAAGGGCCATCGCGGGGGCTGAATGAAGAGGCCATGCGTTGCGTCAAAGAGATGCCCCGCTGGTCTCCCGGCAGGCAAAACGGTCGAAGGGTAAGCGTTTATTATATGCTCCCCATAGAGTTTGTCCTTGATTAGCAGGCGACTATTGGCAGCGGATTCGCTAATTTCGTACGGGCATTGCGCCCCAATTAATCAGAACCGGGCGGCCGGGCAACCGGACGGCCACATGCTGCGTTTACATGGATAAATTGCCTCGTGTGAAAATTATTCATCGTCTGATGTTGACAGACCTGGTCGAAGGGTGCCGTAAGGAAGACCGAAATGCGCAGCGCAAGTTGTACGAACATTTCCACAGCAAGATGCTGGGCATCTGCCTGCGCTACGCAGCATGCCGCGAAGAAGCCGTAGAGGTGCTGAACAGCAGTTTTTACAAAGTTTTTAAAAACATTCATCGCTTTGACGATAAAAAAGGCAATGTAGAAGCCTGGATACGCACCATTGTGACCAATACGGCCATCGACCGCTACCGCAAAGAAAGCAAGCGGCCCAACACCATCGATCTGGACTATGCCTACAAAGAGTCGCACGGCTCTGTAGCCGTAGAAGACCTGACAGCCGGGGAAATATTGAAACTTGTGCAGGAATTGCCTCCGGCCTACCGGACGGTGTTCAACCTTTTTGCCATCGAGGGCTTCAGCCACAAGGAAATTGGAGAGCGCCTCGGCATCAGCGAAGGCACTTCCAAATCGAACCTCGCCAAGGCAAGAAAGAAATTGCAAAAAGCACTTTCTATCAACTATGAAATAAAAAGAAGACAGCATGCTAAATGAAGATTTCTTTAATCGGATAAAATCAAAGCTGAGCGGCATTGAGCCGGACTTCGATCCGGGCGACTGGGCAGCCATGGAGGCCATGCTCGACCGGAAAAAGCCCATCGTCCCACTCCGGGCCCTGCGGATAGCTGCCGGCCTGGCTCTCTTTGTTTTAGGCTATCTCAGCTATTCCTATTTTTCAAATACGGAGAATACCCGCCATGCGCTGAGCTATTCTACGGCAGAGAAAAGCGGTATTGCGAAGGCCGCGGCAGCGGCAAGAGCCGAAAAAGATCATGCTTTGCCCACAATGGGAAAGGCCACGGCATCCGCACAGGAAGGCGAAGCACTGCCACAGGCCGCAAAGTCAGATGCAGAAACGCTGCAACCGGCCATGGCCGGCAAGAATGAAGCACCTGTCTCTTTGCCGGCAGAGAGCGACCTCGAAACCCCGGGAGAAAACGCGGCTGCGGAAATGCCCGGGCCCGCGCTTCGTATGGCGGAAAAGAAGCGCAATGCCGCTTATAACGGCAGTGCAGACCTGCAAAGCTCCCTTGTTGAGAGTCCCGGTGAAAGCATCCGGCTTGTGAAAAAAGAAAGCCCTGTCATAAAAGCCGGAGAAAACTACGTGCACCGCGCAATGATCCCTTTCGATGCCATGATACCCGGCACAGTCAAGGGGCGAAAAAGCTGGTGGATCGGCATGACGGCCGTTCCGGGCCTTCAATACGTGCAAAATGCAAAAGGAAGTTTTGCCCGGGGACTTGTTGCGGGAATGGAATTTGCCCGGGTTCCGCTCAGTTTTGAAGCCGGAATTCTGGAAGACCGCTTTCGCTACGAAGAAGCTCCGGCAGCCCGTCTTTACCTCGGAGAAAACCACACACTCAGCGAAGGCACGCTGTCGGGAATCTCCATCCCGCTGAAAGCAAAGTTTTATTTCAGATCGAAAAGCAGGGTAGCGCCTTTTATAAGCACCGGACTGACGGCTTTTATTCCCGTCAAAGAGCAATACGTATTTTCTTTCGACATGAAAACAACCAAGAATCAGGCGCAGCCCCTCGAAGCCCTGATTGTGCGGGACACCTTCGACCTTCCCAATCGCCCGGGGCGGGAAATCAATGCTTCCACCACGTTCGACTTCAGCAGCAAGGGAGATATCACTTTGCCCGATCGCCAGGGAATGTATCTTCTTGCTTCGGCCGGAGCCGGCTTGAATTTTCAGGTCAACGCACGGCTGGGATTTCAAATGAGTGCCAACTATTCCCGCTCACTTGGCGGCATGGGTCTTGAGCAAAGAAACATGAAGCGCATCGACCTCGGAATGGCCATGCACTATTTTATAAATTAATGATTTTTCCATAGCGCTCCTTTCCTGCCAGGCTTTAACTTTGCCGGGTTATGAGACAGAGCAATGCCTGGGTCGAATTCCTCTTGTGGCGCAGCCGGCACATCAGCAGCCGCAATTTTATATACGTGCTCAGTGTGATTGTAGGCATCATATCCGGATTTGCCGCGGCCTCGCTCAAATGGAGCGTTCACAAGACCCAACACTGGCTTTTCTCGCTCAACGAATACTTCAAATTCGATTCCCTTTTTCTCATTTACCCGCTCATCGGGCTTTTGCTTACGAGTGCCTTTGTGGTATACATCAACCGGAAAAAACTGGGCCACGGCCTGAGCAACATCATTTATGTAATCACCCGCAAGGCCGGTGTGATGGAGCCGGATAAGATGTACAGCCACATGTTCACCAGTTTTTTCACGGTCAGCCTCGGTGGCTCGGTGGGGCTGGAGGCCCCCATTGTCACTACCGGCTCGGCCATCGGCTCGAACATCGGCCGCCTCTTTCACCTGAACTACAAGCAGCGCCTGCTGCTGCTCGGCTGCGGGGCGGCAGGAGGTATCTCCGGCATTTTCGGTGCGCCCATTACCGGAGTCGTGCTGGTCTTCGAAGTGCTGATGCTTGAAATGGGGGTTTCCGCTTTTGTACCCATACTCATTTCTTCGGTCACGAGCATGATCGTGGCCAAAGTGCTGAACACGGCCGAGCTTATTCTGCCCTATACCCACAGCTATGAATTCATGGTGCAGGAAGTGCCCTATTATGTACTTCTTGGTGTGGTGACGGGCCTCGTTTCTCTTTTTTACACCCGTGTCATCTTCCGTTCCGATGATCTTTTTTCGCGCCTGCCCAACCGGCCCTCGCGCATTTTTGCCGGAGGCCTGCTGCTCGGCATTCTGCTTTTCATTTTTCCACCGCTATATGGCGAGGGTTACGAAGTAATCCGCATGCTGCTGCTCGACCGCCCCGATCTGGTGCTTCACAGCGCACAGCTCTTTGCACCCATCATGCACTACAGCGGCATGCTTTTTATTTTCCTTTTTGCCGTCATCCTCTTCAAGATGATTGCAAGCTCCGTCACCATTTCGGCCGGGGGCAACGGAGGCATTTTCGCTCCCGCTCTTTTCATCGGAGCCTTTACGGGCTTCCTTTTTGCCCATGCCATCAACAGCACCGGTCTGGCATTTCCGCTGGTAGAGAGTGCTTTTGCCCTCGTGGCCATGGCCGGCATTATGAGCGGCACCATGCATGCACCGCTTACCGGCATTTTCTTCATTGCCGAAGCCACCTCGGGCTATTCCCTCATGCTGCCGCTGATGATCGTTTCGTCCATCTCCTACATTACCAATCTGATTTTCGAACCCTACTCGGTCTATACCAAAAAACTGGCGGAAAAGGGAGAACTGGTGATGGGCGACAAAGACAAGGTGGTGCTCAACATGCTTAAAATAAAGCGGGTGGTCGAAAAAGACCTCAAAACCATCCACCCCGATGCCAGCCTGGGCGAATTGGTAGAGCTCATCAAGAAGTCAAAAAGAAACATCTTTCCGGTGGTCGATGAGGAGGGCAAACTGCAGGGAGTCATTCTGCTCGATGACATCAGACAAATCATGTTTCGCCCCGATATGTATGAAAAAACCTCGGTGGCCGAGCTCATGCATGCCCCGCCCGGCTATGTAGACATCCACGACCCGATGGACAAGGTGATGCATAAATTTCAGGAAACCGGAGCCTGGAACCTGCCGGTACTCGATGGCGACAAATATATAGGCTTTGTTTCCAAATCGAAGATTTTCTCCATTTACCGCAAAATGCTCATCCATCATACGAGCGAAGAATAAGGAGCCGGGAAAGCCTTTCGAAATTAATATCTTTGGCTAAGCACAAAACCCGATAAGCATGAAGAGAGATGATACAGTCTTCGAACTGATCAATAAAGAACTGCAACGACAGTCGCGCGGACTGGAATTGATAGCCAGCGAAAACTTTACGAGCAAAGAGGTATTGGAAGCGGTCGGCTCCTGCCTCACCAACAAATATGCCGAAGGCTACCCCGGCAAGCGCTATTATGGCGGATGCGAAGTGGTGGACGAAGTGGAGCGGCTGGCTGTGGAACGGGCAAAAAAGCTCTTTGGCTCGGAGCATGCCAATGTGCAGCCACATGCCGGCTCACAAGCCAATGCAGCGGTCTATCTGGCCTGCCTCAAACCGGGCGACACCCTGCTCGGCTTCGACCTCTCCCACGGAGGACACCTTACACACGGGTCACCGGTCAACTTCTCGGGCAAGCTCTATCATCCGGTATTTTACGGTGTGGATCGCGAGAGCGGCCGCATCGACATGGAACAGGTAGCAGCCAAAGCCCACGAGACCCGTCCGAAGCTGATCATTGCCGGAGCGAGCGCCTATTCGCGCGATTGGGATTTCAAGCGATTCAGGGAAATAGCCGATGAAGTGGGGGCCATTCTCATGGCCGACATCAGCCATCCGGCCGGGCTCATCGCTGCCGGGCTGCTCAACGACCCCATTCCCCACTGCCACATTGTGACGACCACCACCCACAAAACCCTGCGCGGGCCCCGGGGGGGGATGATCATGGTGGGCCGCGATTTCGAAAATCCCTGGGGCATCGCCACCCGCAAAGGAAGCATACGAAAAATGTCCTCCCTCATCGACAGTGCCGTATTTCCCGGCTCACAGGGCGGCCCCCTCGAACATGTCATAGCCGGCAAAGCCGTGGCCTTCTACGAAGCCCTGCAGCCGGAGTTTAAAGAATATGCCCAAAAGGTGATTGACAATGCTCAAGCCATGGCCGATGAATTTGTACAACTCGGCTATCAGATCATCTCGGGCGGAAGCGACAACCACATGATGCTCATCGACCTGCGCAACAAAGGCCTGACAGGCAAGGCGGCCGAGCATGCCCTGGGAAGAGCCGACATTACCGTTAATAAAAACATGGTGCCTTTTGACGATCAGTCGCCTTTCGTTACCTCGGGCATACGCGTGGGGACAGCCGCCCTGACCACCCGCGGCCTCGATACCGCGCAAATCCGTCAAATTGTGCATTGGATGGACTATGTGATGCAGGCCCCCGAAAGCGAAGCGCGCAGCAAAGCCATCCGTGACAAGGTGAACGCACTCATGGAAGCATTCCCTCTTTATCCTGCCTGAAGAACCGAGAAAATACCATGCTTGAACTCGCCTCCATATTGATATTAGGGATTGCTGCACAGTGGCTGGCCTGGCGCATCAAAATGCCGGCCATTTTTCCGTTGATCCTTATCGGGCTGCTTGCCGGACCGCTGGCCAGCATGGATATTCTTCTGGGCTACAAGCTGATCGACCCTTCCATGATTCTCAACAAGGAGATGCTGAGCCATTTCGTATCCCTTTCCGTGGGGGTCATTCTCTATGAAGGCGGCCTGACCCTTCGTCTTCGCGATGTGCGCTCGGTGGCCTCCACCGTCCGGAATCTGCTCATCATCGGCCCCATCATCTCACTCATCGGAGGAGCGCTGGCTGCCCACTATTTCATCGGTATGGACATCCGCATTGCCCTGCTTTTCGGTGCATTGATCATC
>JALSIH010000093.1 GCA_026981615.1 Chitinophagales bacterium | reverse complement strand
ACATCCGTCTCGACAAGATGCTGATCTATACCCGCATCGATGAACTGAACCGCGTGCTGGGGAGCGGGCAGCCTTTTGTCCATGAAATAGCCCTGCTCCTGGAAAACGATGAGCAGGTGCCGCAATACCGGGCACAATTGCAGAAACGATACCCCGGCCTCAAAGTGGAAGCCTGGTATGAGCTCTCACCGGAACTGCGCTATCTCAACCAAATGATGAATGTCTTCCTTTACATTTTTATGGGCATCATCATGCTGGCGCTGGCTTTTGGCCTGGTCAACACCATGTTGATGGCCGTGCTGGAGCGCAGCCGCGAGCTGGGTATGCTCATGGCCATCGGCATGAACAAACGAAAGCTCTTTTGGATGATCGTGAGCGAAACCGTAATGCTGTCTCTGACAGGCGCTGTCATCGGTATGATACTGGCCTTCTTCAGCATCCTGCTGGCCGGCCGCTACGGCATCGACCTGTCGATGGTTGAGCAGGGCATGGCCTCTTTTGGAATTAGTGCCGTCCTTTATCCCTCAAGCGACATCGCCTATTATCCGGGCATTGCACTGATGGTCATTGTCTTTGCGGTGATCTCGGCCATCTACCCGGCATGCAAAGCCCTGAAACTGAACCCCAGTGAAGCAATAAGAAAAATATAAACCACAAAAAAGAATATCATGGCGGTAATACGAACGGTGGATCTCCACAAAATCTATGACGAAGACACGGTGCCGGTGCATGCGCTCAACGGAGTCAGCATGGCCGTGGACGAAGGCGAATTTACGGCCATCGTGGGGCCTTCTGGCTCAGGCAAAACCACCCTCCTCAACATGATCGGAGGCCTCGACAAGCCAAGCCGGGGCACTGTGTATATTGATGAGGAAGACATCACCCTTTACAGCGACAATCAACGGATCGATTTTCGCCTCAAACACATCGGCTTTGTCTTTCAGGCCTACAATTTGATACCGGTGCTCACCGCATATGAAAACGTAGAATTTATCATGCTGCTGCAAAAAAGGCCCAAAGAGGAGCGAAAAGCAAGGGCCCTGGAATTGCTCGAAGCCGTGGGGCTGCAGGAAAAAATCGACAAACGGCCCACGGAACTCTCGGGCGGGCAGCAGCAGCGGGTGGCCGTAGCACGCGCCCTGGCCTCCAAGCCGCGCTTTGTGCTGGCCGATGAACCCACGGCCAATCTCGACTCGAAGTCCACCGCGGGACTGCTCGACCTCATGCAGGAACTCAATCAAAGCGAAAAGGCCACCTTTATCTTTTCCACACATGATCAGCGGGTGATAGACCGTGCCCGCAGGGTGCTCACCCTCGAAGACGGCAAAATCGTAAGTGACGAAACCCGCGCAAGCCGCGAATTGCCATGACAATGAAAAAGAGCATCGGGTTCCTTCTCTTTCTGCTCCTGCCGCTCCCGGCTCTCCGCGCACAGGACAGCAGCCTGAGCAGGTGGAGCTTCGGAGGCTATGTGAAAGACTTGCGAAGCATTGCGATAAGCAACGGGAGCGATATGCTGGTGGGCAATCTGGTACACAACCGCCTGAACATCCGTTTCGAAGCCGATACGAACTGGAGATTCGTCCTCGAAGTCCGCAACCGCTTCTTCTATGGCGAAGAGATCAAAGCCAGTCCCGACCCGCTGGCATTCATCGATTACAACGATTATTTTGACCTGTCCGCGGTTTGGTTCCGTAAGCCCTATGCCATCGGGCACAGTGTCATCGACCGGGGCTACATCGATTATCAACGCGGGAAATTTGAAATCCGCGCAGGCCGGCAGCGCATCAACTGGGGCATCAGCAGTTTCTGGAATCCCAATGACTTGTTCAATGCTTTCAATTTTCTGGACTGGGACTATGAAGAGCGGCAGGGCAGCGATGCCCTCCGGCTTCGCTATTTCATCGGTTTTGCTTCGCATCTGGAGCTGGCGGCCCGCATGAGCCGGTCACTCGACAGCAGCGTTGTGGCAGCACTCTGGCGCTTCAATTACCTGAATTTTGACTGGCAGTTTTTGGCCGGCATTGCGCGGGGCGATCTGGCCCTCGGTGCCGGATGGACCGGATATATCGGCCCGGTCGGATTGAACGGGGAAGCCGGCTATTTTCGCCCCTACCGCCATTTCAATGACAGCAGCGGCTCACTTTCTCTTACGCTGGGCTTGAGCTATCTTTTCCGCTCCAAATTCTATCTCAACTATGCTTTTCTCTACAACTCGTCCGGCAGAAAGGAATTTTCAGGAGTCAGCCCTCTCGGCTTTACGGACATTTCGGCCAAGATGCTCTCGCCCTTTAAATACAACATGATCGTGCAGGCCACCGCTCGCGCCACTCCCCTGATCAATGTCAACGCGGGGTTGCTCTACAGCCCGGGCAGCCATGCGTTCATCTTCTTTCCGGGCATCACTTTCAGCCTGAGCGAAAACGTGGACTTCGACCTCCTCGGGCAGTTCCTCGCCATGGAAATCAACGGCCGGAATCTCAGACAGGATATCATCTATACCCGCCTGAAGTGGAGTTTCTGATGATGCAGTAAAAAAGAAAAGGTGACGAAAGAACGCTTCGCCACCTTTGTCAATTTTCCCGCCTTTCTTTATTCTTCGGGAGGAAGAAGCACTTTGTCAATGACGTGTACCCATCCGTTGGATGCTTTGACGGAAGCAATGACCTTGGCTCCGTTTACATACACTTCACCGTCTTTTTCTTCTACGTTTACTTTTTGCATATTGGCTTGTCCAATGCCCATCACACCGGCAATGTCATCCGGGCCGTACGAACCCGGAGCGGCATGATACTCGATGATGTTTGTCAGAGTAGCTTTGCTTTCGGGCTTCATCAGTGTTTCGATGGTTCCTTCCGGCAATTGTGCAAAAGCTTCGTTGGTGGGTGCAAAAACGGTGAGCGGACCGGCATTGGTCAGCACATGCTCCATATCGGCTGCCTGTACCAGCTTAACGAGGGTGGTGTGATCGGGTGAGCCGAGGGCAATTTGCAGAATATTTTTCTCGGAAACATCGTCCTGCACACCGGCTTCGCCCAGGTCGTTCTTATTGCCGGCCGGAGCTACTTCCGTGTTTTGACTGTCTGTGTCTTCGGCCTTGTTGCAGGATGCGGCAAGCAGTACCGAAGCAATTAATAATGAAAGGAAGAGCAACTTTTTCATGGTTTTTGAATTTTGTGATTAAATAGCTTTGCAAAAATTAAAAGACTTTTCTGTCTTTTATTGGATGACCCGACAATAATAATACTTTTCAAAAGCGATCAAAATAACATAAGTCACCCTTTGAAGATATTTTTATCATTGTCCGCAAATCCCTCCGGGCGCTATGCCCTGCCACTAAGAAAAGCAATGATTAGATACGGCAGAGTGTGAAGATGATTACTTTTGTCCCATGGCACGGCCCGGAAAATCAGCAGAACTCACCGTAAGTGAAGTCAAAGAAGACGGATACATCCTGCGGGATGACAAGGACAATGTGGCCTTTTTGCCGCTTCGCGAAGGCAAAGGCCTGGAGCCGGGAGCCCGGGTGGAAGTCTTTATCTATCAGGACAGCAAGAAAAACTGGCTGGCCAGCACACGGATCCCTCCGCTGCAGCTGGGCCGTATCGCTGCGCTCAAAGCCGTCAGCAGCACCGGGATCGGGGCTTTTATGGACTGGGGGCTCGACAAGGATCTTTTTGTGCCCAAGGCCGAGCAGCGGGAAGAAATCAAAGTGGGACAGACCTGTTTGACAGGACTTTATTGGGATGAGAAATCGAAGCGTCTGGCCGGATCGACCAAGCTGGGCCGCTTTGTACACAACGATAAGGTAAAGCTCAAAGAGCGGCAGGAAGTGCAGTTGCTCGTCTGGTATCCTTCGGATTTGGGCTACAACGTGATCATCAATCAACAATATCGAGGTCTGCTGCATTTCAGCGACATCCACAAGCGCATCAGAGAGGGCGATGCCATTCGCGGTTACGTCAAAAAGGTGAGAGAAGACGGAAAGATTGATGTCATCCTGCAGCCCGAAGGCTACGGGAAGATTGAAGAAAATGCGGCCCGCATTCTGGCCCTGCTCCGTGAAGCCGGGGGCTATCTGCCCGTAAACGACAAGAGCCGTCCGGAGGAAATCAGGCGAATTTTCGAAATGAGCAAAAAAACCTTCAAAAAGGCCATCGGATCGCTCTACAAACAACGGCATATTCGCATCGAAGAAGAAGGCATTCGCCTGCTCTGAAAAAATCTTATCATCTTCCTGCAAATGGGTTTATCTCCAGAGCTCAAATGTTTATTTTTGGCGAATGAAAATCAGAATGCTGATCCTGTTTTTCCTTGCCACGCTGGGGCCGCTGGCCGCACAGCATGATAAAGCAGGGGTGTACGGAGTCGTCACAGATGCCGAAAGCGGAGAAACCCTTCCGGGCGTCAACGTTTACATCCAGGGCACCAATTTCGGAACCGCCACCGATATCAACGGACACTACGAACTCAACGGAATCAGCCCGGGTGAATACAATATCGAGTTTACATTTATCGGATATGGAAAAAAAGCCTTTACCGGCATCCGCCTGAAGGCAGGCGAGAAAAAAGAGCTCAACGTATCGCTGGAAACCACGGCACTGACTTTCGAGGAGGTTGTCATCGTGGGCAGAAAACCCCTTGTGGACATTGACGACCCGAAAGGCAGCACCGAGATAGAGAAAGACGTCATTGAGGAAGCCCCGACCACCAATATTCAGCACATACTGAACACCCAGGCCGGTATCCAGCAAAACCCGGAAGGCGTGCACATCCGCGGGGGCCGCACCTACGAGACCGGCTTTTATATCGATGGGGTCAATGCCTCCGACCCGCTCTCGGGCACGGGCTTCGGTATTGACCTCGGAACCAACGCCATCAACTCCATCGAAATCAACACCAGCGGATCGGATGTCGTCTTTGGCGATGCCACCTCCGGAACCGTAAATACCAACACCCGCTCGGGAGGAGAAAAATTTGCCCTGAATTTCAGCTATGCCCGCGACAATTTCGGCTTCAACAAGGATTGGTTCAGCACCTTCAACGCACAAACGGCCGAGCTCAACTTCGGAGGCCCCATTCCTTTTGCCCAAAAGCTGACCAAAGGGAAATGGAGCTATTTCACCTCGTTCAATATCAATTTCTCGGATGAGTTTACACGCAATCCGGCCAATCAAATATACTCCTCCCTCTATCCGGGTACCACATTCTGGACCCCTTATCAGGACAACCGCTGGAGCGGCATGGTCAAGCTGGAATACAAACCCAGTTCGACCGACCAGTTTTCTTTCAGCTTTCTGCGATCGATCAATGTCAACCAGGACTTCAACATGCTGCGTATCACCACCAACTTTGTACCATTTGCTCCTGGATTCCAGTGGAACTTTCAACTCATTCCGGACAATGCCAACACCTACACGCACGATACCAACCTTGAGATTTTCCGTTGGCGAAAAACCTTCAGCAACCGCTTTTCAACCAATGTTACCTTTTCCAGGCTTTTTGTGAAGCTCCGTGCCGATGCCAACGGCAGGCCCTGGCGGCCCGAGGAAGTCGATACGGAATTTGATCCCGAATCGGTGGTCACCTATCCGGCCGAATATTTCAATCCCGATGACGAGGTGGTCTTTGTCAATCCGCCCCCCGGCCTCTACAACCGCGGCATTGCCACTCTTTGGCACGATCATTTTGTAGAAGAATATACCCTGAAAATCATCGGCAGCCTCTATTCGGAAGACGGGAAAAACCGGCTCATCTTCGGGGCCGAGAGCAAGCGCCAGGACATGCAGTGGATCGACATCACCCGCCCGTGGATCGGAGCGCCCATCGTATTGCCCGATGGAAAAAAGACCCAGAGTTTCCGCCTCGGAGACGTAAGCGATGTATGGGCCGTACAACCGCTCAAGGGCGCCTTCTTTGTTTCGGACAAGATCAAATACAAAGGCCTTGTAGCCGAAGTGGGAAGCCGTCTCGAATACTGGTTTCCGGGCAAATTTGTAGATGATGCCGTACAAAACCCCGAGGCCCCCATCCGCGAAGAAATCCGCCAGGCCTACATGGACAATACCATCGGAATCGGAAATCGAAGAGCCAAGGTGCGGCTCCTGCCGAAGGTCTCGGCTTCGTTCCCGATCAAGGAAAACCAGATGATGTATTTTAATTACAGCCATTCCATGGTGTATCCGCATCCCAGTTTTATCTATGCGGGGCTCGACCCATTCTATTCCGACCGTTCGACCCTGGGCCGCCTCGGAAATCCGAACATCAACCCCGAGGTGGACATCACTTACGAACTGGGACTTCGTTCACAAATCAGCAGCAACGATGCCCTGAGTGTGGCAGCCTACTGGAAAGACAAGTACGACTTCATCACGGCTACGAGCATCCTGGTCGAGGATGTCACGGGGCGACAGGTATCGCGCACCATCCGCATCAACTCGGACTATGCACGGGTGCGGGGTGTCGAGGTGGTTTATATCAAGCGCGTGGGCAAGTGGTTCAACGGCCAGATATCGGCCTCCTACTCGGTGGCCACCGGACAAAGCAACTCTTCCTCGGAAGTCATCCGGGAAATTCAACAAACGGGCAACCGCCAGTCGACCGTGGAAATACCGCTCGCCTGGGATTCGCCCCTGGACATAAAAGCCGTAACCCTTTTTAAAGTCAACCGCGAAACGGGCCTCTTCGGGGTGCAATGGATGAATCATTTCTCGGCCTATCTCGAAGGCATCTACCGCACAGGGAGGCGCTACACGCCCTACGAACTGGTCGGCAGGGAGAGCTTCTCGGGTCGCCCCATCTACGAGCGCGTTGCCGATCCGGAAAAGCAATACTCCAAAATCGGAGCTTCGCAATACTGGCTCAATTTCAGCCTGAGAAGATGGTGGAAAATCGGAAAGACAGACATCAGTTTTAATCTGCAGATCAACAACGTGCTGAACACCATGAACTCAGCCATCATCAACCCCGTGACGGGACGGGCCTACGAAACGGGCGACCCGGTACCGAGCGAATGGCGCGATCCGATGTTCCTCGATCCGCGCGACCCGCGCTCCTACGGAACTCCGCCCGACAATCCCGCCCGTTACTTTGCGCAGCGCCATATCATGCTGGGAGTCGACCTCCGCTTCTGATCCGGGATGGCTCTTTTAGGCGGTGCGCATTACAGGCAGCCGCTTTTCAGGCCTCCGCACTGTTTCTTGCAGTGCCCTCTTCCAGCGTTTCCACTTTTTCTTTAAAGCAGACCCCGTATTGCTCCAATTCATGCAAAACGGGTTCGTAGATGGCCGGAATGGTGGGAATATGCACTCCCACCGTGTTGATCTTTCCGAGCATGATGAGCTTGACAAAGACCCCGATGGGGAGGCCAACCAGCTTGGCCATAGCGGTTCTGCGCGAGTCCTCGCCTTTCATCAACAGGGTATCGGTGGCTTTCATGCGCAGCCCCTCCTTCGAATAAATAAATTCATGCTGCATCACCACCATGTCGCGGTCTTCGGGCTGCATGCTCCACTTGCGAAGAAGGAGCTTCAGCAGAATTTGAGCGGGTGAGGCATTTTTCAATTCGATTTTTTCCTCTTCGAACAAGCCGAGCCATTCGAGCTTGCGCAGAATTTCGTCATTGTGATCGATGCGCAGAAAATCGGCCAGGCGTTTCTGCACATTGTAGTCGGCCGGGTAATGTTCCCATATGCCCTCCAAATACGCCTCTACCATGCGCGAATAGGTCATTCGCTCCGAGTCGATGATGGGATAAGAATCATCGGTGAGGCCGATGCGCACGAGGGCATCCCAGGCGCGGCAAAAACCGGGATATCGCAAGGTACCGCGGATCAGCGTGGGGATATTGTCAAGTCCGTAAAGGGTTTTGTAGAGCAGGCTGTCGCGATTGGCATAGGCTTCCAAATCTCCGATTCCCTCCACGTGAATGTATTCGGTTTGCCTGAATACCCGGTTGTAAGGGATGTACTTGTAGCGCCCGTGCTTCAGATACTGAGCCGTCCCCTGCCCGGCCAGCACCACGTTCTTCGGGTTCCAGGTAAATTTATATTTCCAGGGATTGTCGATGTTCTCTGGTGCCACGAGTCCTCCGGTAAAGGATTTAAAACTTTCCAGTCTGTAGCCTTCGGCTTTGAGGTTGTTTATTTTTCGCATGGCCGACATATGGTCGAGGCCGGGGTCGAGGCCCATCTCCCCTACCATCATAATGGCCGCTTCGCGCACCTTGTCTTCGAGTCCGTACATCTCATTGCTCAAATAGGAGGCCGTCACCACATGCTTGCGGAATTTGATGCAATCGTGCACCACAAGGTAGTGGAGCGAGACCGGAAGCAACGACACGACCACATCGGCTTCGGAGATCAGTTTCTGCCGCAGTTTGTGCTTGGTGATGTCAATGTAGATGGCTTTGCCGTTGGGATGCTTCTTTACCTTGCTTTCGGCCAGTTCCTTGTCGGCATCGGCCACAATCACCTGCCAGCCGTGCTGTTTTGCCTGCTCCAGGATGTAATCAATCAATGCCGTTGCCGATCGTCCGGCTCCGAAAACCAGTATATTTTTCATGGGTAATTTTCCTTTTATGCGGGGTGAATTTAAGCATATGCATCTACTCTTTAAACTCTATATTTGCTAAATACGGAGTGAAAAAAGAAGCGGCATGAAAAACAAGGAATTACGAATAAAATATCAGCTCAGCGATGACATCAGCGAGCTGCGGGCCGAAGACCGGGAGCTCATGCGCAGGGCCCGTGAAGCCTTAAAAGGCGCTTATGCCCCTTATTCGGGTTTTCAGGTAGGCGCGGCCGTACGGCTGACCAACGGAGAAATCTTTATCGGCAGCAACCAGGAGAATGCTTCGCTGCCGGCCGGCCTCTGTGCCGAGCGTGTAGCCCTGTACGCAGCCAATGCCGCCTATCCCGATGTGGCGGTCGAAGCGCTGGCCATCAGTGTGCACAATCCCAAAGAGCCTCATCTGCAGCCGGCCACGCCCTGCGGCCCCTGCCGTCAGGTACTCGAAGAAGCCGAGCAACGCTTCGGACGTGAATTTCCAATCATTCTCGGAGCGGACGGCAATGAGCTGCTCATCGTGCCCAGTGCGGGCAGCCTCCTTCCCCTGGCATTTCGTGCCGATTTTCTTAAAAAAAACAAGCCCTTATAAAATCAGAAAAAGATGCAAGAAAAGATCAGCAGCAAACATGCGCGCGAACTGGAGATCAAATACGGAGCCCACAACTATCATCCCCTGCCGGTGGTGCTCTCCGAAGGCAAAGGGGTTTTTCTGCACGACCCCGAAGGAAGAAGATACTATGACTTTCTCTCCTCCTATTCGGCCGTCAACCAGGGACACTGCCATCCGCGCCTTGTAGAGGTCATGCGCAGGCAGGCGGCCACCCTCACCCTCACTTCCCGTGCTTTCTACAACGACCGCCTGGGCCCTTTTGCCGAGTACATTACCAAAATGTTCGGCTACGAGAAAGTGCTGCCTATGAATACCGGTGCCGAAGCCGTGGAAACCGCCATCAAACTCTGCCGCAAGTGGGCCTATGAAATCAAAGGGATAGAAGACAACAAGGCCGAGATAGTGGTTTGCTCGGGCAACTTCCACGGCCGCACCACCACCATCATCTCATTTTCGGACGAGCGAGAAAACTACGAGGGTTTCGGGCCGCTGACTCCGGGATTCCGCATCATCCCCTACAACGACCCGGCTGCTCTCGAGAAAGCCCTCAGCCATCCCAATGTGGCCGGCTTTATGGTAGAGCCCATACAGGGCGAAGCGGGTGTGCGTGTGCCCGATGACGGTTATCTGGCCGCTGCGGCTGCCCTCTGCCGCAAAAACGAAGTGCTCTTCATTGCCGATGAAATACAAACCGGCCTGGCCCGCACGGGCAAGATGCTGGCCTGCGATTACGAAGCGGTGCGCCCCGATATTCTCATCCTCGGCAAGGCCCTTTCGGGCGGAATGATGCCCGTCTCGGCCGTGCTGGCCGATGATGAGGTCATGCTGACGATCAATCCGGGAGAACACGGCAGCACCTTTGGCGGCAATCCGCTCGGAAGCGTAGTGGCCATGGAAGCCCTGCAAATAATCATCGATGAAAATCTGACGGAAAATGCCTTCCGCCTGGGCGAATACCTTCGGGCCGAATTGCAAAGCATGGCCGGCACTTTTATCAAAGAGGTCCGCGGAAAAGGCCTGCTCAACGCCATTGTGGTGGATTGTGAGCCGGGCAAAAGCGCCTGGGATTTCTGTCTCGCCCTGCGCGACAACGGGCTGCTGGCCAAACCCACACATGGCGACAAAATACGTTTTGCCCCCCCGCTGATCATCACCGATGAGCAGATGGAAGAATGTGTGGCCATCATTAAAAAGACCATCGAAAACTTCTGAGCTCCCGTGGCCCTGAGCCTGCACTCTCCGGGTTTCCCTCTCAGTGCTTGTCTCCTTTTCTTCAGGTATTAAGTGTATTTTTTACACCTAAAGTATTGACACTGTCTTTTTTTTGCTTTTTCATAGTCGTATGAATAAGCCAAAACCCCAACATGTAATGATTTTGATCGCAGCAATCGGCATTGCCCTTGGCCTCTTTTCCCCTGCTGCAGCCCCTGCTGCGGCAAGTACGGCCCCGGGAAATGCAGGCTTTCACTTTGCGATTGACTTATCTTCCCCCGAATTGCTGCGAATTATGAGCACAGCTGCCTTCCTTTTTATTTCCCTTGCACTCCTCTTCCACCCGGCAGCTCTTCGAAAGAGAAACCTTATTCACCGCTGACGGAGCATCAGAAACGAGCAATGAGTCTCAGATTCAGTCTTCTGCCGGTGAGGTAGTTTTCGAAGGCATAGGTGGTATTGGTATTGTCCTTTATCCAGATATGGCTTACCGTGTTGTTGATGCCCAGCAGGTTAAAGACCTCAAAGGAAGCCCATATCGATTCGAATTCTTTCCACCCGCTTTTTCCGGGCAGTCTTTTGCCCTTATCGAGCAACAAGGCCGAGAAGCCGATGTCCACCCTGCGATAGGGCGGCATTCGAAACGCATTGCGGTAGCGCTCATTGTCGGGAGGGCCGAAGGGAAGGCCCGTGCCGAAAAGCAGATTCAGGTGCACCTTGAAGTTTTCATTGTTGGGGAAATAATCCTGAAAAAGAATACCGACATTGACGCGCTGATCGGTGGGCCGGGCAATGTAACCGACCTCGGCCAGGAGCGTATCGCTCACCCTGGCGGCAAAGTCGCTCTGAAAAGTAAATATTTCCTGTCCACCGGCATCCACATATTTGGTGTAGCTGTCGCCTTCAATGTCTTCGCGGGTTTGCATCAGGCTGAGGGTTATCCACGACTCGGCATCGCGAACAAACTCGCCATGCAGGCGCAGGTCGATGCCGGCCGCATAGCCCTTCGACAGATTATCACCGAAGTAGCGAATCTTCACGTCTTCGATATTGTAGGGCACGAGGTCCCAGAGGTACTTGTAATAGAGTTCGGAGATGAAGCGAAACTCGCGGTCCCACATCTGAAAGACATAGTCGCTGCCCAACACGGCATGAAACGATTTCTGTGCCCGCACATCTCGATTGATGTTCCCGTCCAGCTTACGAATCTCGCGGTAGAAAGGGGCCTGCTGATAGAGCCCGGTAGAAAAGCGGAATACCATGTTTCGCTCCCACACGGGCTTCCACGAAAGCTGAAAGCGCGGACTGATCAAGAACTCCCCGTTGACTGTCCAGTAGCTGCCGCGCACTCCGCTGGTAAGGTTCAGGTCACCGTTGCTGTCGGCCGACAGTATCCAGGTATCCTGGAAGTAAGCCGAATAGCGCTGTGATTGCAGATTGTTCTGTGTTTTCAGCACCTCCCTGACCATGACTTTGTCAGGCAGGTCGGGCAATGAATAGAGGGCCGAGTCGATGCGTCTCCATTCGTTGAGCCGGTCGTCCACCGTTTCGTACTGGGCACGACCGCCAAACTCAATAAAATGTTTTTCACTGAAAAGATATCCCCGTGCTCCGGCATTCGCCACATTCATGGTGAGATAATTGCGGGCCCAGTTTTGATAGGTACCGTATCCCAAGCTGAAAAGGCGGTTTCCGAATTCCTTGGCGCCCAGATCATTCTCCACCTGATAAAGGAAATAATCACCGATGATGTCGAAAGTTTCGGATTCCTGTGTACGAAAAGCAGAGGCCAGCAACTTGAGCCGGAAGCGATTGGAGTCGGCTGCATAGGTAAAAGATAGGCCTCCGAAGCCGGTCTCGAAGCGATCTTCTTCCTGCCCGTCAAAAAATACTTCAAGTTCTTTGACATCGCTGAATGTGCCGATGGAGGTCACCCTGCTTTCGGGGACAAATATGTAGGAACTGCGGGCATAATTACCGATAATTTCCATTTCCCATTTTTCGCTGAGGGTGTAAATCATCATAGCCTGGGCATCGCTGAAATTCGGCCGGTAGCTCCCTTGTGTCGGGAGGCTGCGGAGGAGATATTGGTTGGATTTTTGCCGCAGTCCGATGAGATAACGAAAACGCCTGCTCCGATCGGCACCCTCCAGATGAAGCTGTGCACCCAGGAGACTCGCCTGAAAAGAAGCCGCAAAGGAATCGGGGCGCTTGTACTGCACATCCAGTACGGATGACATCTTGTCGCCATAGCGTGCTTCGAAGCCTCCCGAGGAAAATTCGATCTTCCGTGTCAGATCCGGATTGACAAAACTGAGGCCCTCCTGCTGCCCGGAGCGTATCAACTGCGGGCGGTAAATCTCAAAATCGTTGACATAGACAAGGTTTTCGTCAAAATTGCCGCCCCGCACCGAATATTGCGAACTCAGCTCGCCACCGGCCGTGCTCACACCCAGGCCGATGGTCTTCAGCAGCGCCTCGAAGTTGCCCGAAGGGGTCGGTATGCGGCTGACATCCTTCGGGTCAAGGGTAAAAGTAGATGACTTGTTTCGTTCGCCCTGGGGCTTTATTTCAATGACGGGCAGGTTTTCGGAAGAGCGACTGATGCGAATGTCCAGGAAAAGGGTATCCCCGGCCTCCACGGTGACGGGCAGGTGTACGGGGCGATAGCCCACATAACTGACGACCAGGGTTCTTTTCTCTCCACCCCTTACGTGCAGAAAGAAGCGTCCTTCCCGATCGGTCACATCTCCGCTTCCGGGCGCCTCGCGCAGGCCGATATTCACAAATTCAACAGGCGCCCCTTTTTCATCTTTCACCTCACCCCGGATATAGGCCGTCTGGGCTGATATGAACACGGAAGAAAACAGAAAGAGCAGCAAACAGGCAAGGCCTCTGGTCATAATGCGAGTGTAACGATCCTTATGATTTGATAGTATGAAGGGGCGGTGATTTCAGCTGACGGATGGCCTGTCGCGGGTCGGGCGCTTTGAAGACCGAACTGCCGGCCACGAGCACATCGGCACCGAGTGCCACGAGCCGGGCGGCATTGCCTTCGCCCACGCCACCGTCAATTTCAATCAGGGCCTTCGATGCCGTGGCGGCACGCAGGGCCACCAGCTTTTCAAGTTTCCTATAGCTGTGCTTGATAAAACGCTGCCCGCCATATCCCGGATTGACCGACATAAGAATCACGAGGTCGAGATCGGGCAAGACATCCTCCAACTCGAGCACATTCGTATGCGGATTGATGGCCACCCCGGCCTTCATTCCGGCATCTTTTATCATCTGAATGCTCCGGTGCAGGTTGGGACAGGCTTCGATGTGCAGCGTCAGATGATCGGCACCGGCATCGCGGAAGGCTGCTATATAGCGCTCGGGCTCCACAATCATCAGGTGCACGTCCAGCGGCTTCCCGGTCAGTGGCCGGATATCGCGAATAACGGGGAAGCCGAAAGAGATGTTGGGCACGAAACAGCCGTCCATCACATCAACATGCACCCAGTCGGCTTCGCTGCCATCGATCAGGGCCATTGCCTCGTGAAGCCGTGAGAAGTCGGCCGCCAATATGGAAGGTGCTAAAAGGTGACTCATGCGGCAAAGATACGGGACTTTGCAGATCAAAAAACAGGACTTTTCCTCAGTGCCGCGCCTGCCTGTCCTTTCGCTCAATTCAGGGTAAACGGCTCGCGTCCCACCTCATCCGGCACAAACATGGGCCTTTCGGGATTCTGATTCTCCATCATATGGCGTATCTGTGCATAGAGGTAGAGAAAATACATCACATCCATGGCCATGCGGGGTTTTTCTTCCAGCTTTTTCATCACACGCTCATACATTTCCGCCTCCCCGCTCCCTATTTTTCTGAGGCCCCGCATGATGCGCAGCAGGTCTTTCTTAATCGTCATCACGCTCCTGCCTCCCGGAATCATCTGCACCTTGGGTTCCCCCGATTTGTCGATCATATCCACGAGGCGCTGGCCATAGTTGCGGGGCGCATACAGATTGCTCAAAAGCCATCGCATGCCTCTGTATTGCTGATCTTCATTCAAGCCCTTGAAACGCACATTGGTCGTGTACTGGGTGCTCCCGTCAATCTTTTCATCAGGGAGGATGCGGCCGGCTTTCCTGAGCCGGGTGAAAAGCGGTGTGCTCTCCAGAGCGACCAGATAGTTGAGCGAAAAGAAAGGAATCGAACTGTCAACCGCAAAATCGTACTGCCGTTTGAAGATATCGGGGCCGTCATGATCAAATCCGACTATCATTCCCGCATAGACGGTGATGCCGTGTTTGTAGAATTTGGCCACCTCCTCCACGAGGTTTTGCTTGGTATTCTGAAACTTCCGCGCTTCCCGCAGCGACTCCTCGTTGATGGTCTCAATGCCTATGAAGACACTCGAAAAACCGGCCCGGTTGAGGAGGTCGAGCATTTCCTCATCGCGTGTGATATCGATAGAAAGTTGTGTACTGAACTTGTGGGTGCGGCCCGGCACGGCATTGTTCCATTTTTCCAACGCCAGCAGCACCTCTTTGGCGCGGCTGCGATAGACACTGAAATTGTCATCCGAAATAAAACTGTTGGTATATCCGATGGCATGCAGCGCCTCCAGTTCGCTCAGGATATTGGCCACGGGCTTATGCCGTTGCTTGCGGCCGAGATACTGAATGACATCACAGAATTCGCACTGGAAGGGGCAGCCCCGGGAGACCTGAAGGTTGCCCGACAGACTGCGGTGGTTGGGATAGAGCTCCCAGGCCGGCAGCGGTGCCTTGGCCAGGTCGGCCTTTTCGCCCTCATAGTAATCTTTCCACTTGCCGCTGGCAATTTCCGGGAATATCTCATCGGCAATTTCCTCGAGCTCACCCACAATCAAAATATCGGCAAAATGCCGCACCCGCCCGGGCGAGAGCGAAGCAAAGGGCCCGCCCACCATCACCGGGATGCCGCGGTCGCGAAAACGCATTGCAATCTCTTCGGCATGGCCGCGCTGCGTAACTTTACCCGTAATCGCCACAAAATCAACATCCAAATCGTAATCCACCTCATCAATGTGCTGTTCGCAAAGCAAAACATCAAAATAAGGACGCATGAGCGCTGCCACCGTGGTCACTGCCAGGTCCGCCACAATGACCCCCGGCTTGCCCAGGCTGGCGGCAAACACTTCCCCTCCGTAATAGTTGGGGAAATCATTCTTGGGGTTAATCAGGTAAACCTTTTTTCGTCTCATATTAGGGGCGGTCTTATGATGCAAGATAAATAAGAAGCCGTTCACCGTGCCCGGATGCACGCTGAAAACGCTTAATTTTAGATTATTTAAGACGAATCTGATAAAAGCATGAAAGAAGAAGTGATAAAAGCGGGCCTGGCACAGATGGCCCCCGTATTGCTCGACCGGGAAGCCGGCATGAAACGCATTCTGGAAGAAACGGACAAGGCCATCGCACTTCAATGCGATCTGCTGGTTTTTGGCGAGGCCACCCTGCCGGGCTACCCCTTCTGGCTGGAAAGAAGCCATGCGGCCGCATTCAACGACCCGAGGCAAAAGGCCCTCTATGCGCACTATCTCGAGCAGGCCGTGGATTTGGAAGCAGGACACCTCGATGCACTGCGGGAAAGATGCCGGAAAAGCGGACTGCAGGTGGTGATCGGCATCGTAGAGCGTGCCCCCGACCGGGGCGGCCACAGCCTCTATTGCTCGCTCGTGACCATCAGCGGGGGAGGCGAAATCGCCTCGGTGCACCGCAAAGTGATGCCCACCTATGAAGAGCGGCTGGTATGGGCCATCGGTGACGGCCACGGACTGCGTGTGCACCCTTTGGGCAAGTTTAAATTCGGAAGCCTCAACTGCTGGGAA
The DNA here is from genome assembly GCA_026981615.1 of Chitinophagales bacterium. Classification (GTDB taxonomy): domain Bacteria; phylum Bacteroidota; class Bacteroidia; order Chitinophagales; family S012-47; genus S012-47. Next base: position 3,507 of record JALSIH010000093.1, on the reverse strand, counting down.
AACTGGCTGCCCCTGCTGCGCTCGGCCCTCTATGCCCAAGGCGAAGACCTGCACATTGCCGTATGGCCGGGAAGCAGGCGCCACAGCGAAGACATCACCCGCTTCATTGCCAAAGAAAGCCGCTCCTATGTGCTCTCGGTGGGTAACCTCCTGCTGCGCAGTCAGATATCAGCACAGATGCCCCACTATGATGAAATAAGCGCCCTCTGCGAGGAAAAAATGAGCGATGGGGGCAGCTGCCTGGCCGGCCCTGACGGAAGCTGGATCATTGAGCCGCACTGTGCAGGCGAAGCCCTCCTGACGGCCGAATTGTCGCATCGCAGCGTTCGCGAAGAGCGTCAAAACCTGGATCCCGCAGGCCATTACAGCCGCCCCGATATCACGCGCCTCATCGTCAACCGCTCGCGGCAGTCGACCTGTGAATTTGAAGGAGACGGAGCCGGACGGGAAAATGTGGAAAACAATTGACCTGTGTCATCTTTTCCATGCCGGAGGCGGTTCTATTTTTGCCGCATGAAAATATCCATCCTGCTCCCCTTTATCAGCGGCCTCCTGCTCTGGGCTGCCTGCGAAAAAAATGATGCAAAAGAAATCCCGGATGCCAAAGCCCCCACTCATAAAGCGGATGTCCGGAGCAGCCACCCCAACGGCATCAGCGAGCTGGCCCGGCTGATGAACGACATGTATGCCATGGGAGAAGAGTCGAAAGCTGCAATTCTGAACGGGGAAGACATTCCTATCGACATTGACTACCGTTCCATCCTCACGGCCGCTCCTACGGATGCTTTCATTGCCGATTTTCCCGAATTTGAACCGCTGGCCCGCCAATACATCGATGCCATGGACCGGCTCGGACGGGCCGAAAACCTGACGGAGCGCATTGCCGCCCACAAAGCCATGGTGGCTTCCTGTATTGCCTGTCATTCGCTCTCCTGTTCGGGCCCCCTGGTCAGGATAAAAAAGCTGCGCCTGCCAAAGAAGATGAGCGGGCAATAAGCAGGCGGAATCAAAAAACGCACACCCTCCCCTTCGTGGAATAGATTTTTATTCTTATATTGCATTGTGCTTCCCATGTGCCCGCAAGGGAGAACCCGGCTTTTCCTTTCCGGCCACCGGATCGCAGCGAATTAAAAATTTAATATGATTCTCCACCCAAATTCTTGCAGGTCATGAAAAAATTACCCTACGCACTCTTTACCTCCATTCTTTTTTTCATGCTGGCACTGCAACTGCCGGCCTTGAGCCAGGCCCCACCCCTGTGGATGGAAACGCCCGTCACCGAAGGCATTGCAGGAGGCATACAAATACGCACAATTCAGACCTACGACAAATATTTCACTGCTTCGTCCCGGTCGATTGTCCTGCCCTACAACATATCCCCCGGCTGGCAGGCAGGCATCGCCTTTTCCCATACCAGCTTCCGGTTTCAGGAGCAGGAACGCGAGAGCAGCTTCAATCCGCCCTCGATTTTTACGAAGATTCAATTTTACCGCAAAGACATAAAAGGAAAAAGCCTTCGTCTGGCTTACAAATACCTGCATTCCTTTGTCTCTGACGGGCATGCCTGGATGGGCCACAACTCCATGCTGGCGGCATGGATAGCACCCCGCTATGCCTTCTACACGGAGCTGCGTTCCGGCTTCTCGCCCGATCGCCCTTTTGAATACCTCAATCTGGATATCTCCACCGTTGTACCTCTCCCGCTGCAATTGGGCAATGAACGGCAGCTGAGCCTCTCCGCGGGTATGGGCGCGTATCTGCTTGCAGGCAACGGGGATATTTCGTACACAGGCACCCTGGGCGTTCAGTACCGGCACAGCAGTCGCTTTATGATTGAGGCGGGCAGCAGACTCCCGAAAATTACGCGCGGGCCAATCTATGGTGACTATCAGGCCATCCTCAATCTTGGCATTCGCTTTTTGCTTTATTGATTTCCTATGACCTTGCTTTTGATACACGTCATCAGATTTTGTAGTTTTTTTTCGTAAAAAAAATCAGAACTCAGGATGACAAATCGCAAACCACCAATCACCAATCACCAACCACCAGCCACCAACCACCCCGAAAAAATCAACCCGGGCTTTGAGCCTGGATGATTTGAAGCATTGCGGGGTTTTGTCGTTGATCCGGCAGACCCGTTCGACTGCGCTGTCTTATTTTTACGATTCAAATCGAAAAAATACATGGCACGCATCCGCATTATCGGAGAAGATGAAGCCGAAGGGCTTCTCAAAGAAATTTACGAACAACTGACGGCCAAACGCGGAAAGCTGGCCGAGGTACACAAGCTGCAAAGCCTGCGGCCAAGGAGCATCCTGCGGCACATGGAACTCTATATGGAAATCATGTTTACCCGCTCCGAGCTGAGCCGGGCCGAGCGCGAAATGATGGCCGTGGTCGTCTCGGCTGTCAATGCCTGCCATTATTGTATGGAGCACCACGGAGCCGCGCTCAACTTTTACTGGAAAGATGATGTCCGCATTGAAAAGCTGAAAAAAGATTTTTCCCTGGCCGGACTCAATGAGCGTGAAAAGGCACTGGCCCGCTATGCCCGACATCTGACACGGCATCCGCAGGAGCATGCCGGACAGGATTTCACGGAACCACTGCGGGCGCATGGCCTGAGTGACAAAGGCATTCTCGATGCCACCCTGGTCGTCTCTTATTTCAACTTTGTAAATCGCATGGTAGCCGCCCTCGGGGCCGAGCTGGAAGAAGAGGGCGGTGAAGGTTTTGTCTATTAATAAGGAGCGTGCCGGAGGCTCTTACCCAATCTGGCGCAGGTAGGAAATGACCACCCGGTTGAACTCATGGGGCTTGTCCACATTCACCACATGGCCGCAGTCTTCGATTACATGCAGGTCGGCCGAAGCATGGCTCTCACTGATCTTGCGGATGGTCGGCAGAAACATGTAGTCCTCGGCACCCATCACATAGAGGGTCGGTATGTCCACCTCCTTCATACGAAAAAGACGAAGCACGGGCTTCAGCTCCGCGGCCAGCTTAAACCAGCGGATAAATTCCTTCTGATAGAGCTTGCGGGCCTCGCGGATAAATAAATTGCGCGACTCGCGGTGCTTGCGCCTGGGCATGATATTGAACGCAAAAAACTTGTAAAGGAGGATATAGGGTATCACCGACTTGAACCAAACCCCGAAACGCATCAGAATCTGTGACTGGGTGTTCATTTTCAGGGTGGCACCGCCCATGATGAGGCCCGTCACCCGTCCGGGATACTGCTCGGCCAGCACGCGTATGATGATGGTTCCCATCGATATTCCCACAAAGTGCGACTTTTCGATTTTCAGGTGGTCGAGCACTTCCATCACATCGCGCGAGATAAAGTCAAAGGTATAGCGCTTCAGATGCCCGGGCATGGGCAGCCTCGAACGCCCGTGGCCCCGGAGGTCCACAAGCAAAACATTAAAATGCGCGCGAAAGGCCTTTATCTGCTTGTACCAGATGGAGGAACTGCCGCCTGCTCCGTGAACAAAAGTCACCCACGGG
>JALSIH010000092.1 GCA_026981615.1 Chitinophagales bacterium | reverse complement strand
TGTGATCCCCGACAGCGGAAAAGTGAGAATTGCCGAATCGGCCAATATGCGGCCGCTGAAAGGAGCCAAAGTGCTGATGGACTCAAGCCACCGCAGTTTCACCCTCTACGATGCCAATATCAAAATACTCGGCAGAAAAGACCTCAAAGGGGAAGGAAAATACGACTATGTCAACCGCTCGGGAGTACCCCAGCCCGTTGATTTCCCGCTGATCAGCACCTATCACCGCAGCAACGAGGATACCACTTATACCTATGCCGAAGGCATTGTCTATGACAGCATGAATTTTATGCTCGATCCGCAGATTCGCTTCCGGGGCGATGTGTATCTGCATTCAAAAGAGCGATTTCCGCGATTCAAGGGAAGCAGCCGCCTTCTCCTGCCCGAAGGGGCCCTCGTGCGAAGCAGCTGGTTCAGGATCAACGGCCTCATCGACCCGAAAAATGTAGAAATCAGCGCCTACCATCCGATCAGCTATCAGCGCGACAGCATCTACACGGGCATCCACCTGCGCTACGACAGCACCAACCTCTATGCCACCCTCATCGGCAGCAAGGTGAATTACCTCGATTACACGGTGATGGCCGTCAACGGCATGCTTCGATATCTGGATGACGAAAAAGCCTATGTAGTGGCCGACTCGGCTTTCCTCAGCGGGAAAAAATCCTTTGGTGACCTTTTCCGCTACGAGACCGGAACGGGCAATATCCATGCCGAGGGGCACAGCAATCTGGGCCTCGATTTCGACCTGGTATCTGTGGATGCATACGGAACAATCGATAAAAGCAGCAGCGACACTGCCTATCATTTTAAATCACTCATGGCCCTCGATTTTTATATGAGTGACGAGTACAGCAAAGAACTGGCGATCGACATGCGTTCGCAGGCCTACCGCTCGGGCCGTGTCGATTATTTTGATGAGAACTTCAGGCGCTACTTCTACCAATACCTGGGCGATGAAAGCCGGGGCGATGCGCTCTATGCCGAATTGCAAAAGACCGGAATCCCGGCCCTGCCGAAGAAATTCAAACCCGCCCGGCTTCTGCTCAGCGACCTGGAGTACTTCTGGAATGAAGAGACCAACAGCTACATGGGCAAAGGTGAATGCGGTATTGTCATGCTGGGCGATAAAGAAGTGGGGCGAAAAATGAAATATTATGTGGAATTCGGCTTTCGGAGGGGAAATGACTTCTTCAGCATCTATCTCCTGGCTCCCACCCGCGAGTGGTATTTTATTACCTACGAAAACAAGACCGTAAAAGTGCTGACTTCCAACTTCCGCCTCAACGGACTGGTGATCAATGCCAAATCAAAAGACAGGCGATATAAAAGCGACAAGGGTACCGTTACTTTCACGGTCTCCTCCGAAATCCGGCAACAGCGTTTTGTGCAAAAAATGGAATACTACACGGGCGAACTGCGCTGATAAAAGAGATCTTTTTTTAAAGCAGCTGCCCGCCCTGCCCCGGACGGGAAATCAAAGTGAGAAGCATAAACCGTGATGCCATTAAGGACATTTGGGGGGAGCCGGGGCTGCGACTTTCCGGACCAAACAGCCGCTATCCGATGACATTTTTCAGTACATTGAGCCTCCATCAATTCAACTCCAAAGACAGTGAGGGCGTGCGAAAATGGGAAATAAACGGCACTTTTAGAACTGTAAAGTTTTTTCAGGATCGCGTTGCCACCTATTTATTTAAAAATTTAAAAAATGAAAGAGGAAGAAAACAAAAGTGAAGAATCTAAAGAAATGAATTTTTGTCCGACTTGCAATTCTGTAGTCGAGACTGTTATCATTTATTCATATACTTCTAAAAGTACTGTAGATGAAAATCTAAACGGATTTTTTACACACGTTTTGTTAAGTAAGTGTTTAAAATGTCAAAATCCGTTTTTAAAAGAGAAAACTTTTCAATACGCTGGAGGAGATGAATATCTGACTAGCGAATTACAATTCTATCCGGACACCGTAAACGAAGCAATTAAGAATTGTCCTAAAATTGTATATAACCCTTACAAAGAAGCTCTTGAATGTTATCGATCACACGCTTATGATGCTTGTGTTATAATGTGCCGCAAAGGAATAGAAGCAATCTGTATAGACAATGGCGAAAATAAAGGAAATCTCAAAACAAGATTAAAAAATCTAAACTCTAAAGGAGTTTTAGAAAATACTCTTTTTAATTGGGCAAACGAATTGCGATTAATCGGAAATGATGGTGCACACTCACACGAACAAATTGTTAACCAACAAGATGCCAAAGATGCAATTGACTTTTTTGATGCTCTTATAACTTATCTATATCATTTGGTAAAACAATATGATGAACTTATAAAAAGACGAAAAAAATAAAACCTAGTGGCAACAAAGGCATCCTAAGTAAAGTGCCAGCTCCTCTTCGAGGATAAAAAATCTCCGACATATCCATTTCATGCTTTCATCTTTTCTGCGAGATCCGCACGGCCATGCTGCGAGGAAAGGCATACTGCAAAAGCGCCCACGGGGCCACGCCCCATCCCCGTCACACCCTGTACACCACGGCATTGATATTCATGCCGGCCCCTACCGAGGCGAAGAGGATGATATCGCCCGGATGAAGGCTGTGTTCTTCCTGCTTGCCTTTGCGCACCCAGTCGAGGAGGGTGGGGATGGTGGCCACGGAGCTGTTGCCCATCTTATGGATGCTCATGGGCATGATGTGCTCGGGCACTTCCATGTCGTAGAGTTTGTAGAAGCGTTCGACAATGGCGTGGTCCATCTTGGCATTGGCCTGATGAAGGAATATTTTTTTCAGATCACGTATGTCGATACCGGCTTTTTCGAGGGTTTCTTTCATGGCGGCCGGCACATAGCTGAGGGCATAGGTATAAATTCTGCGCCCTTGCATTTTGACGTATATTTTATTCCGGGGTTCCTCCGGATTGTTGGAAGGGCCCATATCGAGATAATAGACCTCGCGCAGGGTATGGGTCAGCTCCGAGCTGGCCAGAATGCCTCTTTTTTCCTCTTCTTCTGCTGCTTCGAAAATCACGGCTCCGGCTCCATCGGCAAAGATCATCGAATCGCGGTCGAAGGGATCGACCACCCGGCTGAGGGTTTCGGTGCCGATGGTCAATATTTTTTTTGCCTTTCCCGAGCGCATGAAGGCCT
>JALSIH010000091.1 GCA_026981615.1 Chitinophagales bacterium | reverse complement strand
TCACCCGGCCGTAAGCAAAGCGGGCCACCTCGAGGCGTGTGCTTTCAAAGTCGAACAGGAGCAGCAGCTCGCGCAATTGACGGCTGCTGAGGTATTGGCGTTGCAGCGCTTGTCGCATGATGCTTTTGCGGGAAGATTCGAAAGCCGTCCTTTGCATGACTTTTTGCTTACTGAAGCGGGGGCGGGCTTTTTAAGGCTCTATTGCCGTGCCGGACAGTCCGAAGCGAAGATTTGGATGAGTGCTAAAAATGTTATAGTTTCTTCCTTTGTGCTGGCTTGCTGCTTTATACAGGGGCCACTGTTACGGGCTTCTTTTCTTCAGTTTAATTATCACATTCTCTGCAGGGTTTTCTAAGATTATAGTGTCATTGCTGAATTTGTGTTATAGATTTTGGAAGATCATCTTCCTTTTTGTAAAATAATGCACATTTGTGTTGAAAGTGGTCGTTGACAATAGGAAGTCATTCCTGAAAGTGATACTTGTTCTGTCCGTTATAATATTCAACCACGTAAAAGCAGCTTGTTCATCGTTTGGTTTAATGTTGTCTGAAGGAGTTATGTAAACAATTTGCCATTTTCCTGTGAGCAAGAAGATAGGAAGGCGAAGACAATGAACAAAGAGATGCTTGTATTTTTCATTTCTTAGGTATTTATGAAAACTGCAAGGTATGACTTAACTTACTGTCCACCCAAATGTAGCAGGTTCAGATGCTGCTTGGATGGTAGGTACAAGAAGATACCTTGTTTAATCACGTGAAAACGGCTTGTCCAGCGAGTAAAATATTCCTATCGAAATATAATTGTCATTTACCATCAGATCCTCAATGTCTTTTATCATAAAGGCCGAAATATCAACTGACATTCGAAGACCGAAAGCACTTAAAAAATCCGGATGTTCACTAAACAGACTTACTTCTGCATTAAGACCTATTTTGTAATATGCTCCGAGACGACCCGTTTTCATATCATAGATGTCATTACCGACTCTCGCGGTGCCCTGTCTTGTTAACATGGACAAGCGGGGGCCGAAAAGAAGACGAAAAGATCGATCTGAGGTGATTGCAAAATCAAAAGTGCCGAAAGCAAGGCTCAGGTTGAGAAACTCTTCATAGCTCGAAACATTATTCACAAAAGGCGATCTGAAATAATTGTAGGACAGGTCGGCTTTTATCAATTTAAAGTTCCGGGGAGTAAGCATTAAGCCGATACCGGATTCCAGATTGATTCCGTAGTAAGGATCCACTTTAACATTATCAGAATTGGTGGTATAAAAGCCAGGTGCCAGGAAAAAACCGATGTATCCCGGGTTTTCGTTTCCCGGACTGGTTTCGACCTGGGAATACAGCAACGCTGAATGAGTAACGATAAAAAGAAAGAGAAAGGAAAATTGCAGTGTTTTCATTGGCGTTCGTTTTATTTGGAAGAAGAGGCTCCGCTGCCGGTAACAGTGCCTCCGGCAATGCCAACAGCCGGATTTCCGCCTGATATTAGCGAACCAACAATAAAGCCGGCTGTGAATCCTGCTAAGTCGCGAAGTGCTTTGACCCACCATTTCAGCCGCTTTTCTATGGGAACAGTATTGTACCAAGGATCATTTGAGTTGTTGTACGCTGAGAACCAGTAATAACTGCTATGATAGGCTATCACGGCTGTCCCATAAACTAGTACCTTTTCTTCAAACGGGATGGACGACAAATTGATTTCCTGTTGAAGAGAAAAAAGATTGTTACAAAGTTTGTTGCTATCATCAGAATCGACAACAAGAGAGTTAATGTTTAATAGGAAATTTAATTGTTCCTGATTAATCTTCCCTTCATCTTTAAGGGAAATAAAATAATTGCTCATATCTTCTCCCTGTGTCATCACTGTATTAACCTGATCTTGATATTCCGAAAAAGGTAAAACATTGGGGTTTCCGAGCTTGTTGTCGGAATAGTATGATTCAACAGTTTCCTTTGAAAAGTTGTACACTTCCGTTTCTGAATAATCTGGGAAATTGCTTAGTTGTGTTAGGGATTGTATCACTTTATTGTGAAGAAGCCCGGCAAAGGAATATTGAATTAAGTCGTTCATAATTAGCGTATTAAGTTAGAAAATATATCCCGAATATACCCCCCCCCTGTATGAGAAAATCAAGCATTCGAGAAAAAATTAACAAAATTTAACAAAAAGCTCCCGGAGCTGTCCGGGAGCGGGGAGCGAAGGGGGAAACCTTTCGGGGTGCATCAAAAGCGGCTGTTCAGAAAATCTTCATATTGGCGAATGCTGCTTTCATACTCAAAAGCATCGAAGATGAGGGCAATGTTTTGCGGATCGCTCACCCGGCCGTAAGCAAAGCGGGCCACCTCGAGGCGTGTGCTTTCAAAGTCGAAAAGGAGCAGCAGCTCGCGCAATTGACGGCTGCTGAGGTATTGGTGTTGCAGCGCTTGTCGCATGATGCTTTTGCGGGAAGATTCGAAAGCCGCCCTGCGCATGGAGGCCTTCAGTGCGTGAAAAGCGACCGGGCGCATGGCAGCGTGCCCGTTCACATAGTCATTGTCGTGGAGTGTTCCGCAGGAGTGGCTCCCGTAGTAGTAGCTGCCGCAGCTGCTGCAATAGACCGACTTGCGCACATGCACCCTCACACGGCCCCTTCGGCTGATGCGGACAATTGCTTCGTGGCCAGGACGAAGGCGCAAAAACCGCTTGTAGATCACACGAGGCCTGTGATGGCCTCTTCTGACTTCGAGAATGGTCAGTTGATGTTTTCCGGGAGGCAGGTAGCTGATCCGGTAGCTTCCGCGGGCTGCTTCCGCAAGGATGCGCCCGTTTACTTCGACCAGGACGGGGCGATAGGAGTTGTTATAAATTTCAAGGCTGGCTGTGGCTCTGCGTTTTGAATGTTTGCCATGGGTGCCGGCATGCACGGTGAAGCTGCCAATGATGAGGGCGATAAACATAATCAGATTTTTCATGGCGCTTCTGTTTTTTTAAAAAAGTTGTTTTGATAAATTCAAGGACTGTGCCACGATTCTCTGCCATGCTTCCGAATACAGAAGGAGGCTTGTCGGATTTAATCTCTTAAATTTGATTGCCGCATACCGGAGACAGCTATGATCAACAGAAGCACCATCGAAGAAATATTGAATGCCACCCGGGTGGAAGAGGTGGTGGGCGATTTTGTAAA
>JALSIH010000090.1 GCA_026981615.1 Chitinophagales bacterium | reverse complement strand
GATCAGCGATCCCATCAAAATAGGCAGGCCTTGCGACAATTGCTTGACAACGCCTTTAAGTTTTGCCCCGGGGCACGCATTACCCTGCGGGCACGAAATATTTCGAGCGAAAGCGGAAAATGTGAAATTGAACTCTCGGTATCCGACACGGGGCCGGGCATCCCGCGCAAAGAACTGCGGCAAATATTCAATGCTTTTTACCGCCTCGAACAAAACGGAAGCATCAGCGAGGGCATGGGAATCGGCCTGCCCATGGCACGCCTCATCATCGAAAAACTGGGCGGGGAACTGGAACTCAGAAGCCGCGAAGGCCGGGGAACGGACGCGCTGATCTATCTCTCCTTTGAAAGGAGCACAGAAAAACCGGAAACTGCACAACAACAAAAAAAGCCCGGTGAAATACGCATCCTTGCAGCCGAAGACAATGAAATAAACAGTATGATCGTAAAAGGGCAACTCGATAGATGGGGCTTTCAATACGATCTCGTGGACAACGGGCAGGATCTACTCAGTAAACTGCAGGCACACGACTATGATCTCATTCTGATGGATATTCAAATGCCCGGAATGAACGGGCTCGAAGCAGCAAAAATCATTCGCAGTGAATTTCCTGCCGGAAAGAAAGACATTCCCATCCTCGCCCTGACCGCCTATGCCTACAATGAAGACCGCGAAAAGTGCCTGAAAGCAGGGATGAATGACTACATCTCAAAACCTTTCACCCCCATTCAGCTTTTTCATAAAATCTCAAAACTCATCCCGGTCGTAGCGGACAATCCTGAAAGCCATGCAGAGCCGCCTGGCAGAGAGGGAAATCATGACACGGACGATGTCCTCGATATTGAAAAGCTCCGCCTCTTTACCCGCAACGATTCGGGTCTGCAGAAAAGCCTCATAAAAACCTTTGTGCAGGATGCGCCCAAAGTGCTCTCCGATATCGAAGATTTCATGGCCGGAAATCAAATGGAAGCGCTGGGAAGGCTCATACATAAAATCAAGCCGTCAGTGGCCGTAATGGGGATCAGGAAGGCCATCCCCCTCGCGGAAAAGCTCAATGAAAAGCTGAAAGGTGAAATCACAGCGGAAGAACTGGACGATATCATGCAGGAATTCATTGCGGCCTACGAAGAAGGAGTCGCCCGCCTCGGAAAGTTTTTGCGCTGATCCGCAGTCTTCTGTACCCTCCGGCTTGTAAAGCAAACGACAATTCTTCGTTTCAGCGCCCGCTGCGCAGCCGAAAGATTGCATTTCAATCAGCAATTCTCTACCTTAGTTCCATGCTTACTTAAAATAAGCAACTGATACTGCGCACCATATGACGCCCGATGCCTCTGATTTCCCCCGCAGAAGCAGGCAGATGTCCAACAAAAAAGAGTGCAAAGCGGCAACTCTTCCCTGCACCAGCGAATGAGAAAAATATAAGCCCGGAGAAGATGAAGCCGGGCGGCAATTCAACTATGAGGAAAGTACAGCCGGAGGCGGAAAATAAAAGAATGAAACAATGGCCGTAGAAATATTTAAGAAAGAGCAACAAGCCAGGGGGGCGTTCAACCAGGGAGAAATTCTGGAGAATAAGCCCATCGGATTTCCGCAGGACGGGGGTTTGCTCAGCCCTTATTCCAATCTCTTTTACTGGGCCCATGCATATACAGGCGAGAAAGAGAGTGAGATCGGCCTGCATCCGCACAAAGGTTTTGAAATACTTTCCTTTGTCTTGCAGGGAAGCATTGAGCATTATGATACACATTTCAAAAAGTGGAAAAAACTCAATGCGGGCGATGTACAGATCATCCGGGCAGGCAGAGGTATCTCTCATGCCGAGCGACTCATGCCCCACACCCGCATGTTCCAAATCTGGTTTGATCCGGGCTTGCATCAAAGCCTGGAAAAAGAGGCCTCCTATCAGGATTATCCGTCCCGTCTCTTTCCGGTAAGCGAAGCGCCCGGCCGGCAAAGCACCCTCTACCTTGGAAATGGCGGGCCACTCGAAATGGACAGCACAGCCACAATCAAAAAGCTGGACTTGCAAGCCGGCCGGCACAGCCTGCCGATAGACGAATCTGAAGTCTGCTCGCTGTACATTCTCGGAGCTCCGGTAAAACTGGACGGCAGGGATGCTCCGCAGGATGCCTTTGCCGTGGTCAGCAAGCAGCGCGAATTAACGGTTGAAAACCAATCCCCCGCGAGCCTTTTCCTCATTCAAAGCCCCCTTGCGCTTCCCTACCCCGCGTACCGGGAAATTGTCAAATCTTATTAGTTAATAAAAACCATTCATTATGAACTCATTAACAAAAGGCGGACGAATTATTTTCGGAATTCCATTTCTTGTATTTGGCATGCTGCACTTCATGAATGCATCGGCCATGTCAACGATGATCTCCAACCTGCCGGCCAGCACATTCCTTGTATATTTTGCCGGAGCAGGTCTGATTTTGGGCGGGCTCGCCATCATCTTAAACAAATTCACTTACCTGGCGGGTCTTTTGCTCGCGCTTGAGTTGCTCTTATTCATTCTTCTGCTGCATATTCCGGCACTGATGAATGCGGCCGATGACATGGCTATGCAAAACGCTATGGCAGCTTTGCTCAAAGACTTCGGGCTGATGGGCGCTGCGATCATGGTAGCCGGCCTCAGCAAAAAGGAGAGCTAAAACGCAAAGACATTCACTCAATAAAAAAGGCGGGATCACATGGTCCCGCCTTTTTGTCACCTATGAAAACGTAACTTTTATTCTTTTTTATGCCGTGGCCCACTGCATTTTCAGCAGTCCCATTTCCTCCCCGAGATAATCCATCATATGGATCATCTTTTCATACTCCGGCTGATCGATGTGTTTGTGCTCCAGGCCGACCATCAACCATAGCCTGGCTTCGGCCAGTGCCGTGGAAGCATCGTCCAGATGTTCCTCAAAGGCTCCCGGCCGTTTTCGCCTGCACCATCCTTCGGCAATCCGAACACTGCTCATTTGAACGGCATTGATGAGGCCCTGCCTTACAGGCTGGCCGCTGTCACCTTTGATCTTCGACACCAACTCGTAGCTATTCATTAAAAGGTGAAATGCAATCTTGTAGATTTTCAAATTGCGATATGTATTCGTTTTTTTCATTCTCCGCTTTGTTTCAGGTATTTGTTACAGCCTACTTATACCTCAAGAAAGCAGAAAGGTTACTCTTTTCGGATATTTTTTTGCGAAAGGTCTTCAGGCATAGAGGCGGGCAATGGATTCTGCCGTTTTTCTTATCTCTTCGGCCAGTTCGCGGGGCTCCAATACCCGCACTTCGTCACCGGCAGCCAAAACGGCCATTTTGAACTCATGCGTGGGAAGCAGATAAAAACGAACGAGGCTGCGGTCTTTTTCTTCCTTTACAAGCTCCTGCGAGTGGTGCCAGGGGAGGGTTTTTACATAATCCCTTGATTTTCCCCGGAATTCCAGCAGGACATCCTTGGCCCGGCCTTCCGTTACGGTGATGCCCATGACATTGCGAAAATAAGCCTCCGGGTCAAAACCGTCTTTTCTGCGAAAGGCAATTTCGCTCTCGTCAAGCAGTTCCAGTTCCTGAATCCGGTCGAGGGCAAGGGTATAGATAAATTCTCTCTTATCATGCATCCCGACCAGATACCAGCGATTGCGGTATTCCTTGAGCAGATAGGGATGCATAAAGTGCTCTTTCACCTGCATGGCATCGAAGCGCCTGTAATGAATGCGCAGCACCTTCCGCTCGCGGATGGCCTGAATCAGAGGCGTGAGCCAGTTGACACCTTGCTGCCGGGGCACCTGCTCCATGAGAATAAAATTTTCCTCGCCCGTATCGAGCACATCGCCCAGGTTGACGGCATCTACAATGCGGTCGATGGCATCGGCATAGCGGCTGAAAACCGGATGATCGCTAAACTGCTGCAAGACAACGGTCGAGAGCTTGATGGCATCGAGGTCATCTTCCGACAAGGCCACATGTGCTATGGAATAGTTCTCATCCTCGTAGTAATACCCCTTCTTATCGCGGTGGTAGGCTATGGGTGCCAGGTAGCCCAGGCGTTCGTCTTTTCGCATGGCCTTCAGGTCCTTTTCGATGGTGCTTTCACTCACCTCAACACCCATCTTTTCGCTTACATAATCACGCAATTCTTCCTTGCCGGGATAGGCTTTGTATTTTTCCCGCAGCCTTTTATCAATCAGCCGGTAGCGAATGAGGGAATTTTTATTGACAGGCATAGACTTTTTTCATTATCAAATAAAGTTACAAACTCTTGCTCCGGAAATGGAGTACGGACGAGTAGGAAAAGAACTCTCAGAGCCATGTCTTAATTTCGTTGACAGATGTCCGGCCTGCAATCCAAACTCGATACTTCCATTGAATTCCTGAAAGGGGTGGGCCCTTTCAGGGCCGATATATTGAAGAAGGAACTTGAAATCTTCACTTTTGGTGATTTGCTCTATCATTTCCCTTTCCGCTATGTGGACCGCAGCCGTTTTTACAAGGTAAAAGATATCCGCTCAGAAGATCAGATGGTACAGCTGCGGGGACGGATTGAAGCTTTTGAGCTGCTCGGTACGGGGCGCCAGCAGCGCCTGAAAGCCCTGTTCAGAGACGAAAGCGGCATCCTCGAACTTATTTGGTTTAAAGGGGCCTCGTGGGTGCAAAAATCGATTGAAGCCGGCCGGGAGTATATCATCTTTGGCAAGATCAACCGCTACAAGGGGAAATTCAACATGCCGCACCCGGAAGTGGCTCCGCTGACAGGAAAGGAAAAGGCGGAAGGCCGTCTCCAAGCCATCTATTCGAGCACCGAAAAATGCCGCAGCAAAGGGCTTGACAGCCGGGGCATCGAAAAATTACTTAAAACCCTTCTGGAACATCTCCGGCCTTCGGATATTCCGGAGACCCTGCCGGAATATCTGTTGCAAAAATACCGTCTGCCGGGTCGCTGGGATGCCCTGCGCATGATTCACCGCCCGGCACGCCCGGCCGATCACCGGGCTGCCGTGCGCAGGCTGAAGTTTGAAGAGCTTTTTTTTCATCAGCTTAAAATCCTCCGACTGAAAAACCGGAGAAAGCTCGAAATCAAAGGATTTGTCTTCAAAGAAGCACTCCCGCGCTTTACACAATTTTACAAGGAGGTGATCCCCTTTGAACTGACAAGTGCCCAAAAACGGGTGCTTAAAGAAATCAGAAAAGACACGCTGAGCGGACAGCAGATGAACCGCCTGCTGCAGGGCGATGTAGGCAGCGGCAAAACCATGGTCGCTTTCATGGCCATGCTCATGGCCATAGACAACGGCTACCAGGCCTGCCTTATGGCCCCCACCGAGATACTGGCCACCCAGCACCATCACGCCATCAAGAAATATGCTGCCCCCCTCGGCCTTTCGGCCGAACTCCTGACCGGTTCGAGCAAAGCCGCTCACCGGAAGAAGCTGCTGGAGGCACTGCGCGAAGGAGATATCCACATACTCATCGGCACCCATGCCCTGATCGAAGACCCGGTGATTTTCAAAAAACTGGGAATGGTGGTCATCGATGAGCAACACCGCTTTGGTGTCGCACAACGGGCCCGCCTCTGGGAAAAGAGTCCGGAAAATCCGCCCCACGTTCTCGTGATGACGGCTACGCCCATTCCCAGAACCCTGGCCATGACCGTTTTCGGAGACCTCGATGTATCGGTAATAGACGAGCTCCCTCCGGGGCGAAAACCCGTAACTACCGTACATATGACCGACAGCGACCGCCTGCGGATCTTCGCTTTTATGAAAAAAGAAATCAGCGCAGGCAGGCAGGTCTATGTCGTCTATCCGCTGATCAGCGAATCGGAGAAACTGGACTACAAAGACCTGGAAGACGGGTATGAAAGCATCTGCCGCGCCTTCCCTAAACCCGAATATCAGGTAAGCATTGTACACGGCCGCATGAAAGCCGAAGATAAGGAATGGGAGATGCAGCGTTTTGTACGGGGCGAAACCCAAATCATGGTGGCCACCACAGTCATTGAAGTGGGCGTGGACGTGCCCAATGCAAGCGTAATGGTCATCGAAAGTGCCGAACGCTTCGGACTGGCCCAGCTGCATCAGTTGAGGGGGCGCGTAGGGCGCGGAGCCGATAAGAGCTATTGCATCCTCGTGAGCAAGCAGAAGCTAAGCAGCGATGCCCGCCTGCGAATAAAAACCATGACCACCAGCAATGACGGATTTCATATTGCCCGGGTAGATATGGAACTCCGCGGGCCGGGTGCATTTGACAGCACCCGCCAGAGCGGTCATCTTCGTTTTCGCATTGCCGATATCCAAAATGACTTCCCCATTCTGGCCGAAGCCAGAAAATCTGCCGCAGAGATAATAAAACAAGACCCGGGCCTTGATAAAGAAGCACACCGTCCTCTGAAAAAAGCAATGCATTCAAAAAAAAGCGGCTTCAATGAGTGGGCGCGGATATTGTAGCTTTGTAAAATCCAAAACCTATCTTTATGAAAGTCAACTTAAAAAGCGTACTGCTCAGCTGGATCAGCTATACCGTCTTGCTCTCCCTTGCACTGCTCGTCAATCGAAGCATCTACTTTAATGATTTCGACCTGAAAGCACTGGACGCATCCACCCTTTTCAATCTCTGGGTACAAATCGTCTTGCTCACTTTTACGGGATTCATTATCTACATTTTCTTCAAGTTTCTGATGGGCGATATCCTGCGAAGGAAAGAAAAAAGGAAAATGCTTCTGATCCTGATTTTTTACATCCTTATGGTGTCGAGCTATCTCATCACCTTCTCGCTGGCTTACAAGGAATTGCCGCAGCAGGTCATGATCGATGCCCCGCTGATGACTGCGGTCGTAACCATAGTGATGGGCAGCGTTCCGTACTTCCGGAAAAATATCTTTGACCTCAGTGAATGGTGAATGGTGGTTGGTGGTTGGTACCTGGTGATTGGTGATTTGTGGTTGGTGGTTGTTGGTTGGTGATTTGTGGTTGGTGGTTGTTGGTTGGTGATTGGTGATTTGTGGTTGGTGGTTGTTGGTTGGTGATTGGTGATTTGTCATCCAGAGTAATGCGCTCCCGAAGGGAGGGCATGTATCGTTCCGATGCTCATTTCATTCGATCGGAATGTTCCAAAGGGTAAGACAAAGCAAATCAAAAATTCAAGCACGCTTTCATGATCCTGACAGCGCAAGTGCCCTGACCTTTCAAGAAGCTCGAAGCGCTCCGCGGTCTCTGCGTCCCCGCTTCTGCGAAATCTGCGAGGAAAAAAAGAAAAATAAATTTCGCGCAGAGGGGAATGTGCCAAAGGATAAAACAAATCCGGTTCAAAACTCCCGTCTGAAATCCCAAATCCTTAATCGATATTCGATATTCAGCGCTTGGTCTTGAATGACGACAAGAATGCTGACAGTACGCAGACATGGAGCCCCGCGGAACGGCACTTGAAGATCTCACGGCTTATTGCGACCTTTAACAAAGAAAAAAGGGAAACCATGAGAGTAGCCGTTATCCGACATGCCCACTTCAATGCGGCACACCGTCTTTTCAATCCGGCATGGAGCGATGAGAAAAACCGACAGGTCTTCGGTAAGTGCAGCAATCCCAACTATCACGGACACAACTACAATCTTGAAGTGCGGGTGACCGGCCCCATTGACCGCGAAACGGGCTATGTGATCGATATCGGAGCCCTTGCAGAGCTCATCCGGACAGAGGTGGAGGATCGCTTTGACCACAAAAATCTCAATCTGGATACGGAAGAATTCAAGCACCTGATTCCGAGCGGAGAAAACATTGTGGTAGTGATCTACAACCTATTGCGCGCCAAACTGGACCACAAGTACGATCTCATGGTTCGTCTTTATGAGACCGAGCGCAATATTTTCGAATATCCCGTAGATTGACCGGCAAAGAAGCCGGCTTAGTTTTCGGCCCGTTTGGCATTGAGCAATCCGGCAATGACCCTCGGATAGTATTTGTGCTCCAGTTCCTGCACTTTCTCCCGGATCAGTTCCGGGTCCTCATGGGCTTTGATGGACACCTTGTACTGAGCGATGATATCGCCCTCATCATATTTCTCATTCACGTAGTGGATGGTGATACCCGTCTCTGTGTCTCCGGCCGCTGAAACGGCTTCATGCACCCGCATGCCGTACATGCCTTTGCCGCCATACTTGGGCAGCAGAGCAGGATGAATATTTACAATGCGTCCTTCGTAAGCTTCCACCACATCGCAGGGAATCATCAGCAGAAACCCGGCCAGCACCACGAGGTCGATTTGCAGGGCATTAAGAATTTTGAGGAGGTCGCCCTTTTGCAGCCCCTGTTTGCTGATCACCACCGAAGGCAGAAAACGCCTCTCGGCCACCTGCAGCACCCCTGCCTGCGGGTTGTTGGTCAGAATGATCGACACATTCACATCATCGCTTATGGCAAAATACTTGGCCACTTCATTGGCGTTGGAGCCTGTTCCGGAAGCAAGAATGGCAATGTTTTTCACGGCTTCAATATTCTTTTTTATTTAATATCCAAACTCATCAATCAATACTTTTCTGAACAGCTCATCCGCATTGCCCAGCCCGTTGAGCTTTTGCAGCTCGAGGCTGGAAATGAAGAAATTCGGCACACCCTGTTGCCTGCGCATCACCATCACATTGCGTATGCCCGTCCAGGGGCTGAGGGTACCGTTTTTATCACGCGCCAGCAGGGGCGCGGTGTAGGCGATTTCCGAGCCGATCTCGGGTACAATGGGCTTGACCACACCCACAATGGCCGTGGATGCCAGGGGCGGATAACCCGGCAGCATGGGCATCAGGGTGTCGTTGATATCCAGCATGATGGTCGTATCTTCCGGGTTGACGAGGCTTTGAACGGGTGTAAATTCGAGAAACTGCGACTGCTCGTCAAAGGAGGAGGAGATATACATGGCCATCATCATCTTTCCGCCCCGGTTGAAAAAGCCGGCTGTCGACTTTTGCGCCAGCGAAAAACTCTCCTGTGCATTGCTTCCGAACCAAACGATATAATCGAAGAGACCGAAAACCCGTCCCTGGGTGAGGTTGTCGGGCGAGCGGTTGACATACTCGCCTGCCTTCTGTTCGAAAATGCGGAGGGTGTCCATGCGGTCGATGCCGATGGCTTTCAATTGCTGGGTATAGAAGCTTTCTACGGCCTGAAAGCCCGAGGCATAGGCATTGACCAGGAGGATATCGGACTGAACCCGCTTGATAAAGAAGGGAGCCGAGGCGGCATAGGGCGAGCGGGCCCCCGAATTATCCACTGCCCGGATATAAAAGCGGTTTGTATCGTTGAGGAGGATGCGCTGCTCGCGAAAATCCTGAGGCGATTCGTCATTGTTAAGATAGACCTCAAAATCGCTGACAGAGGCCCTCGGGTCGAGCGCGACAAAGGTGGCCGAAGTGTTGAATTTATCAATCACCACCGGGTCGGCTGCGGTATCGTTCCAGAGGTATTCAAAATGGCTGATGTTGTCAAATCCATCGGGGTCGCTTCCTTTCCAGCTCACTTTGACGGCCGGATAGCTGATGGCCGGCTCAAAGACCCCGGGCAGGATGCTCGCCACCGGCTTCGAGTTTTTCACGGGATAGATCAATTCGGCAGGCGAAGGATCGCGCAGGCCCTGATTGTCGATGGCACGCACCCGGAAATGAAAGTCGACCGTATCGCTGCCGGGTGGCGGAGAAAGAAGAAAAACACTGTCGTTCGAGGCGGTGCGGGTCCAGCGGGAGCCGTCAAAGCTGAATTCGTAGCCCGTCACAAAGCCGTCCGGGTCATCGCCCCACCAGCGAATGTGCACTTCGGAGTTGAGCCGCTGGTCACCGCTGCGTTTGATGGTATCCGCAACGGTATGGGTTTCGGGCGGCAGATTGGGTCGCAGCTCACCGGTAATGCCCGTTTGACAGGCCGGTATGAAGAGAAAAACAATACCTGTGAAGATAAAAAACCATTGTCCGCGCTTCATCATGCGCAAATATAGGAGAAAATAGAGGCTTAATGCCTTTTCGCCCCGAAAATATGGCCGGCTGTCAGTGGCGGAGCAGCCCCTTGCCGCGGTCTTCTCCGGGGCCCATGCTTCCTTGACCGGAAAATAAAGTTTGAGCAATATTTTTAAGGCAGATAAAATGAAATAGCTTTGTCGGGATATGCACTATTTAGATGAACTGAATCCCGCTCAGAAAGAAGCGGTCATCCATTTTGAGGGGCCTTCGCTGATCATTGCCGGGCCGGGCTCGGGCAAAACCCGGGTTTTGACCTACCGCATTGCCTTCATGCTCGAAAATGCGATCGACCCTTTTCATATTCTTTCGCTCACCTTTACCAACAAGGCGGCCCGCGAAATGAAAGAGCGCATCCAAAAAATTGCCGGCAGCGAAGCACGCAACCTGTGGATGGGCACCTTTCACTCGATTTTTGCCCGCATCCTGCGCATCGAAAGTGAAAAGCTGGGCTACCCGTCCAATTTCACCATTTACGACAGCGATGATGCCAAAAGCCTCATCAAAAAAATCGTGAAAGAGATGGGGCTGAATGACAAGATTTACAAAGCCTCCACGGTGTACAATCGCATTTCAGCGGCCAAAAACAGCCTCATCACCTCCGAGGAATATGCAGCCGACTCTTTTCTGACGGCCGAAGACGAAGCCGGTGCCCGGCCGGAAATTGCAAAGATCTACAGCAAATACGCCCTTCGCTGTTTTCAGGCCGCAGCCATGGATTTTGATGACCTGCTGCTGAAAATGTACCTTCTGCTGAAAAAATATCCCGAGGTACTTTATAAATACCAGCAAAAATTCAAATTCATCCTGATTGATGAGTTTCAGGATACCAACCATGCACAGTACAGCATCGTGAAGATGCTGGGCGATGTTTATCAAAACATTGCGGTCGTGGGCGATGACGCCCAGAGCATCTATGCTTTCCGGGGCGCCAACATTCAGAATATCCTGAATTTCGAACGCGACTACCCCGATCTGAAAATCTATAAACTGGAGCAAAACTACCGCTCGACCGGGGCCATTGTGAAAGTGGCCAATCACATCATCACGCACAACAAAAGCCAGCTACCGAAGACCATCTGGACATCGAACGATGAAGGGGAAAAAATCAGGGTGTATCAGGCCCCCAGCGACAACGAAGAAGGAAAACTGATAGCCGATCGCATCTTCGAGTTGAAAATGCGCGAGCATTTCTATGATGACGCTTTTGCCATTCTCTATCGCACCAATGCCCAGAGCCGCGCTTTTGAGGAGGCCCTGAGGCGCAAGAACATTCCGTACCGTGTCTACGGAGGGGTCTCTTTTTATCAGCGCAAAGAGGTAAAAGATTACCTGGCCTATCTGCGGCTGGCGGTCAACCCCAAAGATGAGGAAGCCCTCCGGAGGGTCATCAACTACCCCACCCGGGGCATCGGCAAAACCACAATGGAAAAGCTCAGTGTGTGGGCCAATGAAGCCGGCATTTCTCTTTGGGAGGTGATCCTGCGCATTCATGAATATCCGCTGAGCGGACGGGCCCGCCAGTCGCTCGAAGACTTTGCCGTCATGATCCGTTCTTTTGCTGCATTTCTCGACAAAAAAGACGCCTTTGAGCTGGCCGAGGAGATCGGACGCTCGACCGGAATACTGAAGGAGCTTTACAACGACAAATCCATCGAGGGGCAGAGCCGCTACGAGAATGTGCAGGAACTGCTGAGTTCCATCAAGGAATTTACCGAGCATCCGCCCGAAGCCCCCGAAGGAGAGGACAGCCGCGACACGGGCCTGGGCAGCTATCTGCAGAATGTGGCCCTGCTGACCGACATGGACCAGGAAGGCGATGAAGTGCCGCGGGTGAAGCTGATGACGGTCCATGCGGCCAAGGGACTGGAATTCCCGGCCGTGTTTGTAGTGGGCATGGAAGAGAACCTCTTCCCTTCGATGATGGCGCTCGACAGCCGTGACGGGCTGGAGGAAGAAAGGAGGCTCTTCTATGTAGCCGTCACCCGGGCCGAGAAATTTCTGCACCTGAGCTATGCAAGCACGCGTTTTCGCTTTGGCAATCTTATTTATTGCGAGCCCAGCCGCTTCATCGAGGAACTGCCTGCCGAAATCGTGGAATTCAGGGGATTGAAATCGCGCAAGGTAAAAACGGCAGCCGAACGGCAGGCCGAACGCAGCAGCCGGCTGAAAAAACAGCTCGACAAACTGCGCGAAGCCAAAAAAGCAGGCTACCAACATCAGCCGGGCGATGGGTTCAGACCCGATGATCCGGCAGAGATGCAGGTGGGCATGGAAGTGGAACATCCCCGCTTCGGCTTCGGAAAAATAACCAGCATGGACGGGCCGCCCGACAACCGCATCGCCCATATCTTTTTCCAAAAAGCCGGCAACAAAAGAATCATGCTCAAATATGCCAAACTCCAAATCCTGAGAAAGAAGCAATAAGGAAATGCAGGAGCGGAACTGTTTTTGCCCGATAGTTCTTATCTTTGCGCTACTACTGCAATCATCATAAACGCTTATCTGTTCATTTTTCAGTAGCTCACAACCCTTATCAGACTCATCTTGAAAGAAGATTTTAATGGAATACAATACCAGTAAAGAGAAACTCGTCATCCGCGAGTACGGCCGCAATGTGCAAAATCTCGTCAACTACGCCATGACGGTGGAAGACCGCGAAAGAAGAAACAAGATCGCCCGCTACATCATCGAGCTCATGGCTCAAATCAGCCCTCAATATAAGAATGTAGAGGAATACCGCAGAAAACTCTGGGATCATCTCTTTTATATTTCCGACTTCAAGCTGGACGTGGACTCGCCCTATCCGAAGCCCGACCCGGAAGACCTGATCAAGACTTTCCGCAACAACGGACGCATGCCCTACCCTCCGATTACGAAGCGCAACCGC
This sequence comes from Chitinophagales bacterium, assembly GCA_026981615.1. GTDB lineage: Bacteria > Bacteroidota > Bacteroidia > Chitinophagales > S012-47 > S012-47. Next base: position 7,048 of record JALSIH010000090.1, on the reverse strand, counting down.
CACTACGGCCGCAACATCGAAACGATGATCAAGCGGGCCATCGAAATGGAAGACGAGGAAAAGCGAAAAGCCTATACCAAAATCATCGCCAACTACATGAAGCTGGCCTACGCCAACTGGACCCGCGAAAGTGTGACCGATGATATCATCCTGAACGACATTCAAAAGATGAGCGGGGGGCTGCTGAAATTGCAGGGCGAAGACATGGAACTCAACTCGGTGACGGCCGCCCTGCGCACCAAGCGAAAGCCCCAGAGCCAAAACTACCGCGGCAAGAGCAACAACCGCAACAAAAACTACCGCAAGCGCGGACAGCAGCGCAGATAAAACTCCCCAAATACCGACACTTTTGGCTGAGCGCACGGTAAATTGTTGAAAAGCCCCACACAATATCCGGCTCGAAATCTTCATCATTGTAATACGACAAAAGCGGCCGCTATGGATATTTTCAAAATCGAAGGGGGACATCGCCTCAAAGGAAGCATCACCCCGCAGGGAGCCAAAAACGAAGCCCTGCAGGTCATCTGTGCCACCCTCCTCACCCCGGAGGAAGTGCAGATCAGCAATATCCCCGACATACGGGATGTCAATTTTCTGATCGAGCTCCTGGGCAAGATGAATGTGAAAGTGCACCGCAGCGGACGCGACACCTGCACTTTCCGGGCCGATGAGGTCAACCTCGATTTCATTTATTCGGAAGAATTCAAACAAGACGCCATGAAACTGCGCGGCTCCATCATGCTGATGGGGCCTCTTGTGGCCCGCTTTGGCAAGGCCTACATACCGCGGCCGGGGGGCGACAAGATCGGACGCAGAAGGCTGGACACCCATTTCCTCGGATTCCGGAAACTGGGGGCCCGATACGAGTTTGACCCGATAAAGAAAAGCTACTACCTCGAATGCGAAAAACTGAAGGGAACGGATATGCTCCTGGACGAAGCCTCGGTAACCGGAACGGCCAATATCATCATGGCAGCGGTGCTGGCCGAAGGCGAAACGAGCATCTACAACGCAGCCTGCGAACCTTATATTCAGCAGCTCTGCCGCATGCTCAACCGCATGGGCGCCCAAATCAGCGGCATCGGCTCCAACCTCCTCCGCATCCGGGGGGTCGACTCGCTGGAGGGCACCACGCACCGCATGCTGCCCGATATGATCGAAATCGGCAGTTTTATCGGCCTGGCCGCCATGACGGGTTCGGACATAACAATCGAAGATACGGCCAGCAGCCAGCTGGGACAGATCCCCGATGTTTTTCGCAAACTGGGCATCGAGATGGAAGTGGAAGAAGAGCGCATCCGCATTCCGGCACAAGACCGCTATGAGATACAGACCTTCATTGACGGGTCGATACAGACCATTTCGGATGCTCCCTGGCCGGGCTTTACACCCGACCTGCTGAGTGTGGCACTGGTGGTGGCCACACAAGCCAAAGGCAGCGTACTCATCCATCAGAAAATGTTCGAAAGCCGGCTCTTCTTCGTTGACAAGCTCATCGACATGGGCGCACAGATCATCCTCTGCGATCCGCACCGGGCCGCTGTGATCGGCCTCGACAAGCAGATGCCCCTGCGCGGCATACCCATGAGCAGCCCCGACATCCGTGCCGGAGTGGCCCTGCTGATAGCCGCCCTCTCGGCCGAAGGCACAAGCTACATCAGCCACATCCATCAGATCGACCGCGGCTATCAAAACATTGACACCCGCCTGCGTGCACTCGGTGCCGTGATTGAGCGGGAATAGAAGCCAACGATACCCTCCCGCGCTAAATCATGCGGAAAAACACTTGCCGCCTGGCACAGTGTTTTCTTTTATGAACGGACTTTTCTATCTTGCACTATAGACAGTCGCTCTTTTATGAAGAAATCATACCTGCTCCTACTGGCCCTGCTCTTCTCTCCGGCCCTTCGGGCCACACACCTGGAAGGGGCTTTCCTCAGCTACGAAGTTGTTGACAGCAGCAAAGACCTCTACCGCATCCATCTCGTTCTTTACCGCATCACAGGCTTCGCCCTCCTGCCCGACACCGTGAATGTTCGTGTCCAAACAGATTTTGGAAACTATGGACGCGACATTGTCCTGTACAAGTTCCAAATATCCAACTTTGATGATGAGCAGCATTGCTTTGAAGGAGATACAACTTATGAAAAAGCACACTACCGTTCGGACATTGTGATCCTCCCTGATGCCGGCCGGATGGACCTCTACACAACCAGCAAAGATATCGCAGGCAACACCCAACCCGGCAACTGCTGCCGTAGCACGGAAATCAAAAATATTTTGAACCCGGGGTCGGTCGGGCAGGTGTCCTACTGCCGCAGTTTCTACCGCCATGCTTTTCCGGCCAACAATGCACCCCGCATCATCCGTTATCCCCGCTTCTACTTCCCCGAAGGAAAGGAGAGCCATACCCGTCTGCTTGCTACAGACCCGGACGGAGATTCCCTCGCCTACCGGCTCTCGCCTTCCTTTAATGCATCGCCCTATGATTACCGGGAAACGCATCCCTTTGATGAAGTCCCCTATGCCCCCACCTATTCGGCAGAGAAGCCGCTGGGGCAAGATGCCCTCATCGAAATCAATGCCGAAAGCGGCTTAATACACATTTCCGGTGCGGAGGCGGGAAAGTATGCCGTCACGTTCGAAATAGGAGAATACCGGGATGATACGCTCATCGGGCTATATTATTTTGACATGACGGTAAATGTGTCTGACAGTGCACTTTTTCTTTCCGGGTCGGCATTGAAGAGCGATACCCTGGTCACCTGCAACGGCAACATCGAACGGCCTGCTCCCTGCTCCGATGATCTTTTCTGGGACTTTACCTGGCCCGGCAACAGCGATACGAGCAGCAAAATCATACCGGAATTTCGTTATCCGAATCCCGGCACTTATACCCTTCTGCTCGTGCAGAATGCCCGCAGCAGTTCGCCCGACAGCAGCTTTTTCACCATCCGGTATCTTGATTCTTTTAACCACGGGCTTCCTCCGGATTCATTCTGGGCTCTCCCCGACTCCCTTACCCTCTGCCGCGAGGAGCCCTTCCTTCTGCCCCTCGCAACACGGGGAACAATCCGCTGGGAGCCCGATACGGGCATATGCTGCGGACAGGGCAAAATGCGCTGGCTGACACCCGTGCAGCCGGGCATCTATGCAGCCGTCAATGATTACCGCGGATGCCTTTTTCGCGATACGCTATTCTTCGATCTTTATTCCACCGACTCTCTTTCCATTTCTCCTGATACCATCAAATGTAAAGAAGAGAAAATCCGCTTATCGGCAAGCGGATTTTATGCCTTCGACTGGAAACCTGACAAGAATATATCCAATACAAAAATTGCAAGCCCCCTGGTCTGGCCCGAAAAAAATACCACCTATACCCTCACCGGCAGCTACGGAGGCGGCTGCAGCCGTCAACTCGAAACAACTGTGCTGGTGCATGAGACCGTCCCCGGAAAAATCGATGTGCTGCCGGACGAGAAGAAATGCAAAGAAGACACTGTGAGAATAGAAGCCAGCGGCTATGTGAGCTATAAATGGAAACCCAATGAATACATCTCCTCGGATAGCGTCCCCGATCCGCTGGTATGGCCTCCGGGTAACAAAACCTATACCCTTAGCGGAACCGACAGCAACGGCTGCCGGCAAAAACAGACGGTACGTATATCCCTGCATTTTAATAGCAGCCGGCTCAAATTTTCGCCCGGCAGAAATGTTTGTATCGGAGATACCCTTCGAATAACAGCTGTCAACTTCACTTCGATACGCTGGAAACCCGATTCCCTTTTCGACAACGATACCCAATTGGTACAAATACTCAGCCCGCGGGAAAAGATCACTTTCACAATCAACGGCATCGACAACAATGGCTGCCGGAGAAATGCAGAGGAGACCGTTTTCGTACAGTTTCCTCCGGACGAGATATCGCTCAGCTCCGACAGCCTGAGCGGATGCCTCGACACCAGGCACTGGATAGAGGCGATCTCCGGGCGGGCCGAGAACTTTATTTGGGAGCCTTCCGCCTGGATAGCAAAAAAATCAGGAAAGGGAAAGGTCAAAATAGTGATCAAAGGTGATACGATATTTACTTTATCCGCCATCAGCAAGTGGGGCTGTCAGCGCGATACCACTTTCAAAGTCACTATCAGCCGAACGGACAGCAGCAGCATCGGGGGCACGATACGCTCTTCATCCGATTATTCTCTTCTCGGCAATGTACGCATCTCGCTGATCCATTTCAACCCGGCCGACAGCAGCCTCACGGCAGAGACGGTAGCCCACAGCGCAAGCAACGGCAAATACAGCTTCAAAACCGAGCTCAAGTCCTTTGTTCTCCGTGCAAGCACCTACCATGATCTGAGCTTAAAAAATCATTTGCCTCAATATTTCCGGAACAAGCCCTTTTGGAACTTTGCAAACACCCGGCAACTGAAATTCTGCATAAAAAGCGATACCACAAACTTTATCCTGCTCCCGGAAAAAAGCCGCTCCGCCAACGGGATACTTGCCGGAAAAGTAACGGATGAAGCGGGAAATGCACTGGCCGGCATGATCCTCTACCTGAGCGATACCCTCTCGGACAGCCTCTTGTACAGCAGCATGAGTGATCAGAACGGGCTCTTCTTTTTCGGTGACCTGCCTTTGGAGTCGTTTGCCCTGCTGGGCGACTGGCCCGGGCTGGCCAACAAAAAAGCACCGATCCTTCACCTGGATGCTGCAAATCCGGTATTGAACAATCTGGCGGTAAAGAAAAAAGGGCAGGAACTGGTCATTGAAACCGGTACCGGGCTGGAAGAGGGCGTCCCGGGTGCATTATTCCGCCTCTGGCCCAATCCGGTCGTTGAACGCCTGCACCTCGAAAGCAGAGACCCCGGCATCCGCCCTTACCGGATTCTCGACATGCCCGGCACACTGCGAAAAAGTGGTTTTATTCATCCTTCGGAGAATATTATTTCCCTCGAAGGTCTGGCACCCGGCAGCTATCTTTTTATCCTGGAAGGAAAAGAAGGCTCTTCCATACAAGTATTTATTAAACTATAACCAGCCCTACCGTACACCGATGAAAAAAATTCTTCTTTTCCTTTTTGCTGCCTTTCTTTCTTTTTCTCTTTCGGCCACGCACATCAGCGGAGGAAGCATCCGCTACGAGTGTGTGGACTCGGCCAAAGAGCTCTACCAAATCACCCTCTGGCGCTACCGCAAAACAGACGGGCTCCCCCTTCCGGCCCGGCTGTATGTCACCGTCAGGACCTATCCAGGAGGAAACCCGGCAACGCACACTCTGGAACGAAGTGCCATCGACACGCTGCCCGTAAACCCCTGCATTGACCCGGAGGCCATATATGAGCGCCACAGCTATGTAAGCCAAAATATCAGACTGCCGGAAGGAAGCACCGTGGATATTTACAGCGAAGCCCAATGCTGTCGCAACATCAACATTGTCAATCTGCTTGTACCGGCCTCATCAGGCTCCCGTTTTTTTGCCCGGGTTCCCGACCCCCGGGCCTATCCCTGCAACAGTGCTCCACTTATCGAAGAAGCGCCCGCCCTCTCATTCCCGCTGGGGCAGCTCTTTCACACCCGGCTCAAGGCCACAGACCCCGATGGCGACTCTCTTTCTTTCTTCCTTGCACCCGCCTTCGACATGGGGAATTATGAAGAAGACAGTATTCCGCCTATCCCGCTGGTCGCCTACGCTCCGGGCTACAGTTTCGATGAACCCATGGGTGCCGCTGCCGGCTTCCGCATCGACCCCGTCAGCGGAAGCATCCGCGCAACAGGCAAGATAAAAGGTGACTATGTGGTCAATTACGGCATACGGGAATACCGTCAGAACAAACTGATCGGTACCTATTACTTCGAGTTTCTCCATGCGGTCAAAGACCCCCTCTATCCCGAACCCCAGGCACTTTTCTTTGCCGACACCATTCTCAGCTGCGATTCTACCGTGCGCATTCCCGAAAATTGCAACCGCAATGTATTCTGGGACTTTACCTGGCCGGGCAACAAGGATACCAGCACCCTCTCTGCTCCGCAGTTCAGCTATCCCGGCCCCGGCACGTACACTATCCTTTACCTGCGCCACCGCGAGACAGGGATCACGGATTCTTTTTTCTTTACCGTTCTTGTCGACAGTTCGGCCGCATTAAGGAAGCACCTGCTGCTCCGCCTGCCTGCTGATACGACCCTCTGTGCCGGTGAAACACTTCAAATAGAATCCATGGCCCTAAACGGGATCGAATGGATAGGAGGCGAGGGGCTCAGCTGCAATGACTGCAAAAACCCGACACTGATAAGCGACAGCTCACAGACCTTTATTGCCGCCACCGTCATGAACGGCTGCTATGTGACCGACAGTTTCCGGCTTACGGTGCACCCCGACCCGGGCGGTATCACAAGCAGCGATACAAGCATCTGCAAAGGTGACAGTATCACCCTCTCGGCCGGGGGCTACATCCGCTATCGCTGGCGGCCGGGCCGCTCTCTATCTGACAATGACTCATCCGTCACCTTTGCCCGGCCCGATATCAGCACACAATATACACTTACAGCACATGACAGCTTCGGATGCCGCTATGAGCACCACATTGATGTAATGATTCTCCCGCAGACCGGCCGGCTTTGGGCCGAACCGTCCGACCGCATTTGCCGGGGCGACACTGTGCAGCTGAGAAGCTCGGGATTTGCCGCCTTCAACTGGCAACCCGGCACACTGCTCTCTGACAGCAACAGCAGCGACCCGCTGGTCCGGCCTGATCAAAAGACTACCTTTACCCTGCATGCCATCGACACTTTCGGATGCCGGCAGCAGATGCAAATCACGATTAATGTCCTTGCAAGACCGGGCACAATTGTGCTCAGTCGCGACAGCCTTGCCGGATGCTACCGCGAAGAACAGGCCATAAACGCCAGCGCCTCCGGTGCACAGACATACCGCTGGGAACCCAAAGACTGGATCATCTCCAGCCCGAAGAATGCACCCAGCGTAGTCATCCGAATACTCGGAAGCCGTGAATTTACCGTCACGGCCATCGGGGCGGGAGCCTGC
>JALSIH010000089.1 GCA_026981615.1 Chitinophagales bacterium | reverse complement strand
GATGTGCTCGGCCGCATCATGCGCTGCGATGTGTTCAAGGAGTTTGCTGTAGCGGGCAGAGTGGAGGCGGCTGCCGTACTTTCTGAAATCGAATTGCCGGCAGGGCCTGAGCTTGGAGTCGAGGACTTTGAGGCCGTGGAGCGCATGTCCGAATGTGCTTCCGAAATTTCGTTCGAAATTGCGGATGGCGTTCTCATGGAGAATGAGGAAGCGATCGAAGGGCCGGCCGCTGCCGATGCGCAGCGTGGAATAGCCTTTCTCTTCCGATTTGAATGCTGCAAAACGGGCCAGCGCTCCCGAGCCCACTATGATATGGTCGGTACTTTTCACCCGAGTAAGATGCCCACGGACAGGAGAATACTGATCAGGAGGTTGAGAGCAATCGTGCGGCCGCAGATTTCTTCCAGTTTTTTGCGCTCTTTCCACCGGCCCCGCAAGACATCCAGCGCATTCCACAAAGCGAGCAGGGCGGCCGGCAGTGCATAGAGGAAGGCCTTCTCTCCTGCAAAAGCAAGGAGCACCATGTAGGCCGCCAGCAGGATGCCCGTGAGTCCGTAAAGAATGGCCGATCGCTCGCGCCCGAGACGAACCACCAGGTTTCTTTTGCCGAATTGCCGGTCTGCCGGAAAATCCGGGAATTCATTAATAAAAATGACCAGAAAAATGCTGACGGCAGGCGCCAGCCCGTATAGTGCGATGGCCTCCATGTCCCATTGCATGGTCTGAAGATAATAGCCCGCGGCCACCGGAAACCAGCCGTAGGCAAAGGCAATCATGATTTCACCAATGCCTTTGTAAGCCCACTGAAAAGGTGGTGTGCTGTAGAAAATGCCCATAATGGCACCGGCCATTCCTAGCAGAAAGAGGGAAGGGCCGTAGCCGGCTCCCCACGCCAGATAAAGGCCGATTATCAATGCGGTGACAACGGCCCCCAGCGATGCCATAGAGACCTTCCGGTGGGGAATCTTGTGTTCCTGCAGCACGAGGGTTCCTCCCGAAAACTTGTTTTTCTCGAGGGTGGCAGAGAGGCGGTCCACCTCAAAATCGTAGACCTCGCCCAGCCAGTAGGTGGCCAGCATGATGGCCACGACCGATGCCAGCGCCAGAAGGGTAGGCCACAAATAGAATGCGGCACTGGCAGCATGGCCCAGGCCGGCACCCATGAGCAGCGGGAAAATGGCAACGGTATGAAATTCCGGACGGGAAAGTTTTAACCAATTTTTCATTTCTCCTTTCTTTGTGAATGGCGAAGTTAAGGCAGCAAAATAAAATCGCAGAGCCGCGATTTGGGCCAATGGTGAAAATCTTTACTCATCAGAAGGGGGATGGATCGTTTTTAATTTCGGAAATTCGCAGCTATGCATGTCTTCTATGCCCCAGAATTTCCCGGGAACAGAGAGCTGCCGGAGGAAGAATCGAAGCACGCCATCCGCGTCCTGCGACTTTCACCGGGCGACCCGGTCATGGTAAGTGACGGCCGGGGGAATCTCTACCGGGCCGAAATCGGAGAGATCGGGAAAAAAAGCTGCCGGCTCCTCGCGGAGCAATTGCTCGACCCGGTGCCGGCCACACGGGCTTCGCTTCATATTGCAATGGCGCCTCCCAAGAACATGAAACGTTTTGAGTGGTTTCTGGAAAAGGCCTGTGAAATAGGGGTGGATGAAATAACACCCCTGATCACGGAACGAAGCGAGCGCAGAAAAATCAACCGGGAACGGGCCGAAAAAGTGTTGATAGGGGCCATGAAGCAATCGGTCAAAAGCCGGCTTCCGCTGCTCCACGAAACCCGTACGCTGGTCGAATGGCTCGATGATTTGCCGGATGATGGGAAGCTCCGCTTCATTGCACACTTATCAAAAGAGGCCCTGCCGCTGGCGAAATGCTACCGGGCCGGAGCAGCCGCCAGCATCCTGATCGGGCCCGAAGGAGATTTTTCTGAGAATGAACGGGCAAAAGCGGCCGGGAAAGCTTTTGTTCAAATATCTTTGGGGCCGCATCGTTTAAGAACCGAAACTGCCGGACTCGTGGCCTGCACCACGATTCAGGTGATCAATGAAATGCACCCATGAAGAAAAGCACCGTATTAGTTCTTGCCTTCTTCTTTTGCGCCCGGCTTTTTGCTCAGCACGATATCCAACTGGCTCTGCTGAAATATCGCGGGGGAGGCGACTGGTACTCCGTAGTGGATGCTTTGGAAAACCTGGCCGAATTCTGCAATCGTGAGTTGCATACGAGCATTGACCCCGAATATGCCACGGTGGATGTCGGCAGCAACGAAATCTTCAACCATCCTTTCCTATTCCTTACGGGCCATGGCAATGTGCTCTTTTCTCAACAGGAAGCCGCAAACCTGAGAAAATATCTGGAAGCCGGTGGCTTTTTGTTTATTGACGATGATTACGGCCTGAACGATTACATCCGTACGGCCATGAAATCCGTCTTCCCCGACAAAGAGTTTGTTGAATTGCCTTTCGATCATCCCATCTACCATCAGAAATACGACATGCCCGATGGCCTGCCGAAGATCCATGAGCATGACGGTCTGCCACCGAAGGGTTATGCCATCTTAATTGAAGGCCGTGTGGCGGTCTTTTACAGCTATGAAAGCAATATCAGCGATGGATGGGACTCGCCCGATGTGCACCACGACCCGCCCGAATTAAGAAGAAAGGCCCTTGAAATGGGGGCCAATCTCATTCAATTTGCCTTCACGAACTGAGGCCTTCCGCGGCCAGGGCTTTTTTAATTTCTTTTATCAGCTTCGGCCCCCGATAGATGAGCCCTGTAAATACCTGAATCAGGTCTGCACCGGCTTTCCTCTTGGCCAGGGCCGACTTCACATCGCTTATTCCGCCCACCCCGATGAGGGGAAAGGCCGGCCCGAGTGATTGGCGCAAATACGCCAGCAACTCATTGGAGGGCTCCAGCAGGGGGCGCCCGCTCAGCCCGCCCGGGCCATACGCGGCAAGCACTGGCTCCGGTGTCTTGAGTCCCTGCCGGGCAATGCTCGTATTGCTGGCAATGATGCCGTCAATGCCTGTGCTCTTGACGATTTCAATGATGTCGTCCGTCTGCTCGCGGTTCAGGTCGGGGGCGATTTTCAGCAAAAGGGGGCGGGGCTTTTGTCTCCGCATGTTTTCCTCCTGCAGGCGGCCCAGCAATCTTTTCAGCGGTTCTTTTTCCTGCAATTCCCTC
>JALSIH010000088.1 GCA_026981615.1 Chitinophagales bacterium | reverse complement strand
CGGTATTCCTGCACTTTTTCGGGATAGGCCGCCAACGCTTCTTCGACAAAGACCATGATGGCATCCTCGTCCGACTCCTGAATCAGGTTTTCCTCGCGGGCTATCTCCGGGGCGCTTTTCCCCGGATTTTCGAGCATGAGCGGAAAGATTCTTTGCGTGGCAATGGAGAAATTGGTCTTCCCCTCTGCAATCAGCGCCATGAGCCCGGCAATATCGGATGGACGGAGCGGAAACTCCGCGATGGAAAGCGCCTGCTCGTTGAGGTAAGACTTGACCGGCCCCATCACCCAGTTGGCTGCCGCTTTAAAATCATTTGTATGGCTGATAAGCTCTTCGAAGAAGAGCGCAATGTCCTTTTCACCGGTCAGTACCCCGGCATCGTATTCCGTCAGGCCGAACTCGCTCACATATTTTTGAAAGAGTTCATCGGGCAGGGGCGGCATGGCGGCCTCCACCTCATCGACCATTTTTTGGGTGATATAAAGCGGGGGCAGGTCGGGTTCGGTAAAATAGCGGTAATCATGGGCCATCTCTTTGCTCCGCATGGTGCGGGTGACCCCTTCCACGGGATCGAAGCTGCGCGTGTCCTGTTCAATGCTCTCGCCCCTTTCCAGTGCTTCAATCTGCCGCCTCACTTCATAGCGCAGGGCATTGGCCACATTGCGAATGGAGTTCATGTTCTTCACCTCCACTTTCTGCCCGAAAGCCGGAGCCCCTTTCAGCCTTACAGATACATTGGCATCGCAACGAAGCGAGCCCTCTTCCATGTTTCCGTCACAGATATCGAGATATCGCACCAGTTTTCGTATTTCGCTGAGGTATTGGTAGGCTTCCTCCGGGGATCTCATATCGGGCTCGGAGACAATTTCGAGCAGAGGAACCCCGGCCCGGTTGAGATCGATCAGCGTGTAGTACGGATCGATGTCGTGCAAGCTCTTTCCTGCGTCTTCTTCAATGTGTATACGGGTGATGCCGATCCATTTCTCTCCGTTTTCGAGGCGGATGCGCAGGCGCCCTCCGGTGCATATGGGCGTTTCAAACTGAGTGATCTGGTAGCCCTTGGGCAAATCGGGATAGAAGTAATTCTTGCGGGCAAAAAAGTTGTCGCGCTTGATCTCGCAACGGGTTGCCAGCCCGAGTCGAATGGCATATTCCACCACTTTCCCGTTCAGCTTGGGCAGGGTGCCCGGGTGCCCCAGGGTGATGGGGCTCACCCTGCTGTTGGGCGATTCTCCGTAGCTGTTCGGATCAGGGGCAAAGGCCTTGCTCTTTGTCAGCAGCTGTGCGTGTACCTCCAGTCCGATGACCGTTTCGTATTTTTCGTAAATGCTCATTTTTTCTCTTTGCTCTTGATGCCGCTTCCGTTTCCGGCCTTTTCGATAATCATTTTCCGGGCCATGTCTATGGCTGCCTCCAATCCTCCGGCATCCTTTCCACCGGCACTGGCAAAAAATGCCTGTCCGCCTCCCCCGCCAGCGATGGTCTTCGGAGCTATCTCACGAATCAGCCGGCCGGCATCAAGCTCGTATTCCTTTACCAACTCCTCCGAAACAACAATATTGATAAGCGCTTTATCACCGTTTCTCGTTCCAAGGATGGCAAATAAACGCGGCAGTTCTTTTTTCAGTTGAAACGAGAGATTTTTCAGCTGAGCCCCGTCTCCGATATCCAGCACCGCACCGAGGAAATTCACATTTCCGATCTTTTCCGTTTTATTCAGCAATTCGGCTTTCTCAGCCCGGGCCAGCTTCGATGCAGCCGCTTCCACTTTCTTTTTCAACGTACGATTCTCTTCACTGAGCTGCTTCACGGCTTTCACCACATTTTTCGGGTGCCGCAGCTCGGCTGCTATTTCATTGAGTTCCTTCAGTTTGCTGCTGACATACTCGTAGGCTCCGTCCGCGGTGAGTGCTTCGATGCGTCTCACTCCGGCCGCCACGGCCGACTCGTGACTTATCTTAAAGAGTCCGATCTGCCCGGTCGATTCCACATGAATGCCTCCGCAGAGTTCCACCGAAAAATCTTCCCCGAAAGTGATCATGCGCACCTTGTCCCCGTATTTCTCGCCAAAGAGTGCCATGGCACCGCGCCTTCGGGCCTCCTCAAAAGGAAGCGCTCTTTCTTCTTTTCGCGGGATATCGGCCCATATCTTTTCGTTGACCAGACGCTCAACTTCCCGAATCTGCTCCTCGCTCAGCTTTTCGAAGTGCGAGAAATCGAAGCGCAGATAATCGGGTCCTACGAAAGAGCCTTTTTGAGTGACATGCGCCCCCAGCACCTTCCGCAGGGCTGCGTGCAGGAGGTGTGTGGCACTGTGATTGGCTGCAATGCGCCTTCTTCTGTCGACATCTACCCGTGCCTTCACTATGGGCGGCAGGCCGACCGGTGATTGCTCAAGGTAGTGCACGATGAGTTCGTTTTCCTTTTTCGTGTCGATGACCGGAATGCTCGTAGCGTTAAATTCCAGCACTCCGGTATCCCCGGTTTGTCCTCCGCTTTCGGCATAGAAGGGCGTTTTGTCGAGCACCAGCTGGTAGAGCTCCTTGTTTTTCTGCTTTACTTTCCGGTAGCGCAGCGGCCGCGCTTCGTTTTCGCTCTGCTCATAGCCGGTAAATTCCGGCTCGCCCCCGGGCTGCAATTCGATCCAGTCTCCCGTTTCGAGGCTGCCCGCTGCCCGCGAACGATTTTTCTGCCGTGCCATGGCTTTTTCAAATCCCGCTTCATCCGTTTCGTAGCCCCATTCACGGGCGATGAGCCGGGTCAGATCGGCCGGAAAGCCGTAGGTATCATACAGTTCGAAAACCACCTCTCCGGGGATGCGCCTGTCGGCAGCGTGCTCTTTCTTTATCTGCTCCAGCCTGCGAAGCCCGTTTTCGAGGGTGCGGAGAAAAGACTGCTCCTCTTCGCGGATCACTTTCTGAATAAACTCACGCTGGGCAGCAATTTCGGGATAAACGCCTTCAAAGATTTTCTCCAGCACCGGGATGAGCGCATACAAAAAAGGCTCTTTGAAGTTCAGATAGCTGTAGCCGTATCGCACGGCCCTTCGCAAAATTCTCCGGATCACGTATCCGGCTCCGGTGTTGGAGGGCAACTGCCCATCGGCAATGGCAAATGCAATGGCCCGTATGTGGTCGGCAATGACACGAAAGGCCACATCGTGCTGTTCATCTCTGCCGTAGTCTATGCCGCTCATGCGTTCGATGCCCTCGATGACCGGCATAAATACATCGGTGTCGTAGTTGGAGGCTTTGTGCTGCAATACCATACAGAGGCGCTCAAAGCCCATGCCCGTATCGATGCCGTGTGATTGCAGTGTCTCAAGGCTTCCGTCTGCCTTGCGGTTAAACTGGATGAAGACCAGGTTCCAGAGCTCGATGACCCGTTCGTGCTCGCCATTGACCAGTTCGGCACCGTCTTTCTTTGCCCGTTCCGCATCGCTGCGCAGGTCAATATGAATTTCTGACGAGGGGCCGCAGGGGCCGGTTTCGCCCATTTCCCAGAAATTGTCCTTTTTATTGCCGTAGAGAATGCGTTCGGACGGCAGATGCTTCTGCCAGGCTTTGTAGGCCTCTTCATCGGCCACCACACCCAGCGCAGCATCTCCTTCGAAAACCGTGGCATAGAGGCGCTCTTTATCGATTTTATACACATCCGTCAGCAGTTCCCAGGCCCAGTCGATGGCTTCCTTCTTAAAGTAATCTCCGAAGGACCAGTTTCCCAGCATCTCAAACATGGTATGATGGTAGGTGTCATGACCGACTTCCTCGAGGTCGTTGTGTTTGCCCGAAACCCTCAGGCATTTCTGTACATCGGCCACGCGGGGTGCAGCCGCTGCTTTCACGCCCAGGAAGACATCCTTAAACTGGTTCATCCCGGCATTGGTAAACATCAGTGTGGGGTCGTCTTTGATAACAATGGGGGCAGAGGGGACAATCAGGTGATCTTTTTCCTCGAAATAGCGTATAAATGCTTGCCTAATATCTTGTGCAGTCATATATTAATTGTGTGTATAATGCCCTTTTTTTATAAAAATTTCTTTTTAGGTTTGAGAACTATTTTGGGTCAAAATGATTAGAGTAACCTTGCAACTGCAAAAATAGCCAAATTATACCGCCACGATGAAAAAGATGCGCTACTTCTATAATCCCAAGACACTCAACTACGAGAAAGTAGAGGTGACCTGGGTGAGCAAAGCCTGGCAGGCCATCGGGTGGCTCTCGACCGCGGTCATATTTGCAGCCGTCATAGTGGTCATCTACTCCACCTACTTCGAGTCGCCCCGCGAGCGGCAGCTGTCAAGGGAACTGGAGAAAATGGAGCTGGAATACGAACTCATGAGCCAGGAACTGGACCACATGAATTCGGTGCTGGCCGAGCTTCAGGAAAGGGACGACAATATCTACCGCGTGATCTTTGAAGCCGATCCCATTCCGGCCACACAGCGCGAAGCGGGTTTCGGTGGTATCAACTATTTCAAGCGCTTCGAGGGCTATGAAAACAGCAAATTGATGAGCGAAGTGGAAAAAAAGATCCGCCAGCTGAAAGGCAAACTGGTGGTACAGTCAAAATCCTATGACGAACTGGCCAATATCATCAAAAATAAAGAGGACATGCTGGCTGCCATTCCTGCCATACAGCCCGTCTCCAACAAAGACCTCAAGCGCCTGGCATCGGGCTACGGATACCGCACCCACCCCATCTACAAAAGCATTAAGTTTCACAAAGGCCTTGACTTCACGGCCAAACGCGGAACCGAAGTCTATGCCACGGGTGACGGAGTGGTCGTAAGAGCCGATAAGCGCAGAAGCGGCTACGGCAGGCAAATCGTGATCGATCACGGCTACGGCTATAAAACCCGCTATGCCCACCTCGATAAATTTGTGGTAAAAACCGGCCAAAAGGTAAAACGCGGAGAACTCATCGGCTATGTGGGCAATACGGGCTTGTCAACGGCTCCGCACCTGCACTACGAAGTGCTGAAAAACAACCGCCCTGTGAATCCGGTGAATTTCTTCTTCAACGACCTGACACCTCAGGAATATGAAGCACTGATCGAAATCGCCAATACCACCAATCAATCCTTTGATTAATCGATTGACGGAAATGTCAGGAATGGGAAAGCGTCCTTTCCGGGCCATTTTTTTCTGTCTCGTCTGTCATTTACGTGCAAAAAAGACAAAGCAGAGCAGGTAAAAATTTTTTAAATTCACCCTATGCCTTACAGGGAAAAGGAAATCGTCAAACAGTACTACTCCATCAGCGAGGTAGCCGATATGTTCAATGTTTCCAACTCGCTCATCCGCTATTGGGAAAAGGAATTTGACATTCTGCAGCCGCGCAAAAACCGCAAGGGAGACCGCTTTTTCACGATAAAAGACATCGAAAACCTGAGAATCATCTATACGCTTGTAAAAGAGCGGGGATACACACTGAAAGGGGCCCGCAAAAAGCTCAAAGAGAACAAGGAAGACACCGTCAGAAACATAGAAATGAGCGAATCCCTGAAAAAAGTGCGGCAATTTCTGCTTGAATTGAAGGATCAACTGGATGAAAGTGAATCCTGATTTCCTCTTCAGGAGTCCCCCGCTACCTTCGACTTATACGTGCTGATGAAAGCGGCTACCTTTTTGTTGAGTACCTCCTCATCCGTATCGTATTGCGGAGACAAAGAACCGGCACCGGGCAACTCCTCCACATGAATCGTAGACGTGGGAAAGGCAAAGCGCACACCCAGCTCCTCAGCCAGCTCGACAATGGCCATCAGGAGCTCTTCTCTTGCCTTGAGTTCCGAAGTCCAGTCGGGCACATCAAAAAAGGTGTAGAAAAGAATATTCAACGAAGAATCGCTCATGGCATTGAAGCGCACCTCCCAGGAGTCTTTTCGCGTAGCCGGATGGTTTGCAATGATCTGGTCGAGCCCTTCTACAAACTTTTTGATAAGAGCCGGAGGTGTGTCATAGGTAATTCCGATACTCGGGTTGAAGCGCCTGTATTTCCGCAGGCCGTAATTGTCGATGACCATATCCGCCAGCTTGCCGTTGGGCACATAGACGAGCGAATTGGCAAAGGTACGCACCCGTGTGGAGCGAAAACCCACTTCCTCGACCATGCCGTCTACTCCGTTAAAACTGATGCGATCGCCAATCTGAAATGGCTTGTCGAGAAAGATCATGACCGATCCGAAGAAATTCTTCAACGTATCCTGAGCGGCCAGTGCGAGGGCAATACCCCCGATGGAAATACCGGCCAGCAGGGTGGTAATGTTGAAATTGAGGTTTTGAAGAATATAAAGCACACCGATCAGCACGACAAGCAACTTGAGGGCTTTGCTGACGAGCGGCACCAGCTGGTCGTCCAACTTGTTTTCGGTTTTCCCGGCCACCTGCATCAGGTAGTACGAAAGCAGATCGACACCGCGAAAAAGGGCCAGCGTGGCGAAAAAGGGCGTAAGCGCCCGGATAAACAATACGAGATAGCGATTGATGCCGATGGGCAACTGCAGCATGGGCAGGAAGGGTACAATCAGGAGGGTAATTAAGAGCCAGCTCAGCGGGCGGGCGATTTTTTGCAGGATGCGGGCCGAGCTTTGCAGGCTCGAAAAACGCAGCTCCACCCGGTGAATGATCCAACGGATCAGGCGGGTAAACAGCCAGTGGAAGAGCAATACGGCCACGACAAATATCAGCAGGCCCAAATACTGCCACAGAAAAAGGCCGAGAAACTTCTTTTGTCCGATGCCGGGCAGCAGATTGACAAGCAAGTCGCTGCCAAAGGGATAAACCTGCTTGTGCAGGCCCGGGATGGCAGCCATCGTTTCGCTGCTGTACACCCAGCGCTCTCCCGATTTCACCAGATAGACCTGCGGCAGGAGCTCCGGAAAGAGCACAAAACGATGCTGCATGACGCTGCTGTCCATATAGTCGGGATCCCGAGGAATTTCTTCCATGCGAACGAAAAGGCCTTTGCCGTCATAGATTTGCTTCAGCTTTATCGCCAGGCTACGGGCTTCTTCCTCATCGCCCAGCGGAAAAACACGGGCGGCCAGCCCCGGCTCATAGCTCTCGGGTTGAAGATATTTCAGGTGGGTATAAACCGCATCATAAGGCGACCGGAGGCTGATCTCCTCATCGGCCTGTGCCCGGAGAAGCAAAGAGAAAAGAAGAAAAAACGTTAAGGGAAGTAATCTTCGCAACATGCTGCTGTCTTTTTCTTCAAAAATAGATGCGTATGGTGCGGAAATAAAGCCAAGTTGTACACAGCAGCGCAGCACCTTTTCACTTCGAAGGGTGATGGTATCGAACAAAGAGGTGCAGCCAGAGGGTTTTGGACAATTTGTAAAGAAAGGGTGCGAGAATCAGGTCTGCAATGACAAGCAGAAAAAAGGACGCATTGAGCGAAAGACCGAAAATCAAAAAGAAGAGAAGAAAGATAAAAAGCGAAACGAAAACCGAAAATCCGTAGGCAATGTACAAGGCGCCCCAATAAAAGCCCGGTTCGATGCGGTAATCCTGCCCGCAGGCCGGACAGGCATCATGGTTTTTCCCCATTTTTTTAATATCGAAATATGCGGCCTCCTCGAAAATGGATCCTTCATGGCAAGCCGGACATCTTTGATGAATGATCCCGTACAGTTTCTTCCCTTTTTGAAGCATGGCGACAAAGGTAGAAAAGAATTAACCCGTAATTTTGCGGAAGATGATACATGAAGACCGTGCCCAGCGATTTTTGCAAAAGCTCAAAAGGCCCCTTTACTTCCGGCTCTTTTTGCTGACCCGTTTGCCGCTGGCATTGCTGGCAGGTCTTCGCCTCGAAGAGGCCGGCCCGGAAAAAACGGTGGTTTCCATACCCTTCGGCTATCTCAGTAAAAACCCCTTTCGTTCCACCTATTTTGCGGCCCTTTCGATGGCTGCCGAGATGAGTACGGGCATCCCGGGCTTTGTCTACTCCATGGCAGCCGGCAAGCCGGTTTCCATGCTGCTTGTGGCCATGGATGGACGTTTCAGCAGGAAAGCCACGGGGCGCACCCGGTTCAGCTTCACGGATGCCCGGCTCATAAGAGATGCAGTGGCCGCAGCTGCAACCTCGCAGGAGGCCCGCACGGTGGACGTGCTAAGCATAGGAAGAGACCGGGAAGGGAATGAAGTATGCCGCTTTCGCTTTACCTGGTCGTTCAAAGCAAAAGGGAACCCTTTGGAATCAAAAAAAATTGAATAAAAAATAATTGGATGATATGCAGGAATACACAATAAAGAAAGCGGCAGATAAAGAGGGGGAAAAGGCTTCGAAAGGAAAGAAAACCCTGATTGTGGGAGCAACGACCAACCCCGAGCGCTATGCCTATCTGGCGGCCCAAAGGCTTACGGAACACGGGCATCCGATTGTCCCCCTGGGCATCAAAAAAGGCGAAGTGGCAGGGCAGCCCATCCTCGACCTTCGTGAGAAGCCCAAAATCGAAGGCATCGATACCATCACCATGTATATCGGTCCGCGGCACCAGGCAGAGTGGATGGATTACCTGATTTCTCTCAAACCCAAACGCATCATCTTCAATCCGGGAACGGAAAACGTAGAGTTTGAGAAAAAAGCAAGAGAAGCAGGAATAAAAAGCGAAGAAGCCTGTACCCTCGTTCTGCTCAGCACAGGACAGTTTTAGTGCCGGGGTGATGGGTGCTTCGCGATTTGCCATCCCGGGCGCAAGGTCCGTCCTCCGATAAATCAGGCAATTTGCTTATGCTGCTTCAGTATTGAATAATTTTGTCCATGGTTTTTATGTCAGGCAAAGGCGGTACTCCCGGAGAGGTTAGTGATACGTAATTGCTCATGAGAAGTGAAACCGTAGCACCGGCAGTTCCCGCATGGCAAATATCACTGTCCCCATCCAAGAACACCCTGGGGAACAGTATCACTCGACATGGTCAAAGTAAAATGTACCAAAATCTTAATGTCTTTAATATCAACCGGCCATTCCTGCTTAAAACCGTAGATCCTATAAAGTTTTATTCCGGGATTGCTCCGGGAGGGTGTTGAAATATAGAGCTTGGTGCCAACAATGCTGACACCTTGCCGGAATATACTTCCAAAGTTATCGGGCACAATGCTTGTATAACGTCTTTGATAATAACCGGATACCTGAATATTTCCTGTAATTACATCTTTTTCAAAGTCGGGCAAGTAAACTACCTGCCGGATAACCTCAGTTCAGCGATTTCAGCGAGAAAAGGAAAAGAGCAATAACAAAGAGCCTCAAGCATGCATTACATAACCCTGTCTTGCCCTGACCGATAGCGTCAGGAGCGCATCCTTTTCGCTAGCGCAAAAAATCATGGGAGAAGCGGCTGCTCCGGCTGTTAAAAAAAGTGTATTAAAGGCATGCCGGGGCGGCCTCAGGCCGGACTTTTTTCTTTCACCCCAAGGATTTGAAGCAGCTTTTCCACCACATAATCCACTTCCTCGCGGGTGTTGTACTTTGAAAATGAAAAACGCACATTGCTGCGCTCTTCCGGTGCATCGAGGGCCTGCATCACATGCGAACCGATGTCCGATCCGCTGCTGCATGCACTGCCGCCCGAGGCAGCGATGCCGGCAATATCCAGGTTGAAAAGCAGCATGGACGACTTGGGCGAAGGGGGAAAAGAAACATTGAGTACGGTGAAAAGAAAGTCCCCTTCCTGCACCCCGTTGAAAGCCACACCCGGAATATGGCGGAGCAGGGCCTCCTTCATGTACTGCCTGACATTGCGTATCCGGGCCGCATGTGCTTCCATCCCTTCCACAGCCCGTTCCATGGCCTTCGCCAACCCGACAATGCCGTAGAGATTTTCGGTTCCGGCCCGCATATTGCGTTCCTGTGCTCCGCCATGAATAAAAGGCTTCATCATCCGCCCCGAACGCACAAAAACAAAGCCGCTTCCTTTGGGTCCGTGAAATTTATGAGCCGAGCCGGTGAGAAAATCTATGCCTGTCTTCTGCACATCAATGGGGAAGTGTGCGATGGCCTGCACCGTATCGGAATGAAAGAGTGCTCCGTATTCTTTGCACAGCTCCGCGACCCTGTCGGCATCCAGCACATTGCCGATTTCGTTGTTGGCATACATCAGCGAAACCAGTGTCTTTCCCTTTTCTTCCCTCAGGAGTGCTTCAAGGTTTTCATAATCCACCCTCCCGTATTCGTCCAGCGCCACATAATCCGTTTCAATGCCCGTTTCCGCCAGGTCTTCGACCGTGTGCAATACACAGTGGTGTTCGATGGCACTGCTGATGATGCGTTTCACCCCGAGGTCTTTCACGGCACATTTCAAGATCATATTGTTTGATTCCGTGCCACCGCTGGTAAAGAAAATTTCTCCCGTGGAGGCATTCAGAAGTTCCGCCACTTTTTTCCTCGATTTTTCGATGGCGGCTCGCGTAAAACGCCCGAAAGAATGTATGGAAGAAGGATTCCCGTAATAATCGCTCATGTACGGCATCATAGCTTCGAGCACTTCGGGATCGAGTGCCGTGGTGGCTGCATTGTCGAAATACACTTTCATCTATGAAAATTTAGCTCAAAATTAAGTATTTTGAGTTTCAGAATTTTGCAATGCACTCCCCAGGCCTCATTCATTATTTAAAAATGGCCATATGTGCATGTTTTCTTCCGCTTTCTTTCCGGGCAGGCATTTTATTGCCACCATGCTCGTCCTCTCGCTCTTTATTCCCTCCTGCAAGGAGCCTCCGGCACCGGCAGCCGAAACGGCAGCTCCTCCATCAGGTCCGGGCTTCGTCCAGCTGCCTGCAGAGCGCAGCGGGGTGGACTTCAGCAACCCCATTCATGAAAACAGCGCTTTGAACTACTTCAACTATCCCTACATCTACACCGGTGGCGGTGTGGCCGTAGGCGATGTCAACGGTGACGGGCTTCCCGACCTCTTTTTTACGGCCAATATGGAACCCAACCGCCTCTATCTGAACAAAGGCAATCTGCACTTTGAAGACATCAGCCGCGAGGCCGGAATTAGCGGCAAAAAAGGCTGGTCGACCGGCTGTGCCATGCTGGACATCAATGATGACGGGTTTCTCGATATCTACGTATGCTACTCGGGGCCCCTGCCTCCGGATAGGCGCAGAAACGAACTCTTCATCAATGACGGAACGGGCCATTTTACGGAATCAGCGGCCCGCTACGGCCTCGATGACCCGGGATTCAGCACCCAGATTTACCCTTTCGACTATGACCATGACGGAGACATGGACCTTTACCTGCTCAGCCACCGCAGCGACTTCAAAAACAGCAGCAAGGTGCTGGCCCCCCGCCCCGACCGCGGGCCGGACGAATACGATACCGACAAGCTTTTTCGCAGGAACGAGGACGGCAGCTTCACGAACGTGACGGCCGAAGCCGGACTGATCAACCGCGGCTTCGGACTCAGCGCCCTTTTTATGGATTTCAACGGAGACGGATACAACGACATTTATGTGGCCAACGACTACCTCGAACCCGACAATCTCTATATCAACGATGGCAAAGGCCATTTCAGAGATCGCTGCAATGATCTGCTGCAGCATATCTCCTTCTACTCGATGGGCAGCGATGCGGCTGACATCAACAATGACGGCCTCGAAGACTTCTATGTGCTGGACATGGCAGCTCCCGGGCACACCCGCTCCAAGCAAGTGATGGCCGGAATGGACAGCAAGGGCTTTCGCGAATTGATCGACTACGGCTACAACTATCAATATATGATCAACACCCTGCAGCTGAACCGGGGTGGCGGGCATTTCAGCGAGATAGCCCAGCTCGCGGGCCTCGACAAAACCGACTGGAGTTGGGCGCCCCTCTTTATGGATTTCGACCTGGACGGACGCAGAGATGTATTCGTCAGCAACGGCATCAAATACGATGTCACTGACAACGATTTCAAGAACGGGCAGCACCGAGAGGTAGCGCGCAAAGGTCCGGGCCTGCCCTTTGATGAGGTGATGAAAAAAATGCCCAGCACCGGACTATCCAACTTCTTCATGCGCAACGAGGGGCAACTCCGCTTCCGAAAAATGAACGAAAACTGGGGCCTGACGGCTACTCAAAATGCCAACGGGGCCGCCTGGGCCGACTTGGACGGGGACGGAGACACGGACCTCATCACCAACAACGTGGATAAAAAGGCCGGCATCTTCATCAATCAGGCCGAAAAAAACGGGAATCATTATCTGAAAATCAAGTTCGAAGGCCCTCCGGGCAACCGCTGGGGAGCCGGAGCCGAAATTACCCTGCAGATCGGTGATGAGAAGCGAAGCGAACAGTTTCGCTGGGTACGCGGCTATCAGTCCTCGTGCGAACCGGTCATGCATTTCGGGCTGGGAAGCCATGTGCAGGTCGATGAATTGGCCCTTCGCTGGCCCGATGG
The DNA here is from genome assembly GCA_026981615.1 of Chitinophagales bacterium. Lineage (GTDB taxonomy): Bacteria > Bacteroidota > Bacteroidia > Chitinophagales > S012-47 > S012-47. The sequence goes on along the minus strand of JALSIH010000088.1, from coordinate 8,004 downwards.
CCGCATCAGCCGGATGCAAAAGGTGCCGGCCGATGCCACGATCCTTCTGCGCTGGTCCGGTGCCGGCAACCCGGCCGAAAAAAACGAAGATACAAAGCTCTTTGTGCCTGGCGGGGATCGCGGCATTGACTTTGTTCACCGCGAAAAGGAATATGACGACTATGCCCGCGAGCTCCTCCTGCCCCATAAAATGTCGCAAAGCGGGCCGCATATCGCCCGGGGCGATGTGAATGGTGACGGCCTGGACGATCTCTTTTTCTGTGCTGCGGCCGGAGAGCCCGGAGCCCTTTTTGTGCAAGACCCGGAAGGGCATTTCGCACGGATCAGCGGGCCCTGGGAGCAGGACCGCGGAAGCGAAGACCTCTATGCCCTCTTTTTCGATGCCGATTCGGACGGTGACCCCGACCTCTACGTTTGCAGCGGAAGCAATGAATTTGAAGAGGGAGACCCGCGACTGCGCGATCGCCTCTACCTCAACAACGGCAAGGGCGCATTTGGTAAATCAGGCAAAATGCTGCCACCGGTGGCCACGGCAAGCAGGGTGGCCGTGGCGGCCGACTGGGATGGCGATGGCGATGAAGACCTTTTCGTGGGTGGACAGGTGCTGCCGGGGCGCTATCCTTTTTCACCGCGCTCCTATCTCTTGCGCAATGAAGGCGGACAATTTATCGATGCCACGGCAGAACTGGCCCCTGAATTAGAGAAGCCGGGCATGATCAGCGATGCCGCCTTTGCCGACTTCGATGGCGATGGCGACCCCGATTTGCTGCTGGCCGGAGAATGGACACCCCTTCGCCTCTTCGCAAACGCAGGCGGCCGCTTCATTGAGCAAAGTGCGGATGCCGGCTTATCAAAAAGCAATGGCTGGTGGTGCAGCCTGAAAGTCGCGGACCTGGACGGAGACGGTGACCCCGATATCGTTGCGGGCAACATCGGGGAAAACAATAAATTTCATCCTTCGGAAGAAAAACCCTTGCATGTCTATGCCTACGATTTTGATCACAACGGCAGCCTGGATATCGTGCTTTCAAAAACCCTGAAAAACATGGAGCGGGTGCCCGTCAGGGGGCGACAGTGCAGCTCCGAGCAGATGCCCTTCATCAAGGAGAAGTTTCCCAGCTATCGCAGTTTTGCCACGGCAGACCTCGAAGAGATTTATACCCCGGAAGAGCTCGACAGTGCCCTGCACCTCGAAGCCTACACCTTCAGCAGCCGCCTTTGGATCAATGACGGCAAGGGGCATTTTGAAGCCCGGAAATTGCCCGTAGAAGCCCAAGTGTCGCCTGTCTATGGCATCGTGGCCCGCGACCTGAACGCAGACGGGCACATCGATCTGATCGTGGCCGGCAACCGCTATGGCAGCGAAGTGGAAACGCCCCGCTATGATGCCGGCTGGGGAGTGGTGCTCCTGGGTGACGGCCGGGGCGGTTTCGAAGCCCTCGATGCACAGGAAAGCGGTTTTTATGCCGGAGGAAACCTCCATAGTCTCACGGACGTTTATCTACCCGGGAGCCGTACTCTGTTGATTATTTCAGCGGTCAACAATGCGCCCCCGGGAATATTTCAACTCAAAGCAGAAAAAATACCGTGAAAATGAAATCCGTGAAAGCTCTTCTCCTCACATTCGGCCTTGCCGGGCTTCTTGCCGGCCCTTCCTGCCTGCAAATCGAGCTGAATGAAGAAGTCCCCGCCTGCATTGAGCACATGATAAAGCAACGCAGGCGCGCAGCGGTGCAAAACCCTCCGGCAGAAGTTTGGAAATGGGAGGTGGACGGCCGAGTCTACTATTACTTCACCGGAGATTGTTGCGACCAGTTCAACGAGCTCTACGACAGCGAATGCAACTACGTCTGCGCGCCCGATGGCGGAGTGGGCGGACAGGGAGACGGGCAGTGCCCCGTCTTTGGCGGACCCATTGAGAAAAGCCTTATATGGCAGGATCCGCGAAAATAAAGGCGCGGGAAAAGGCCGTGCCCCATTGCGGTGGAAAATCCTTTTCTTTGCAGAGAATTCCCGCACTACAGCTGCTTAGATGCCATTAAAAAATGCCATAAGAAAAAACGGAAGCGGCAAGGCCCCCGGTGCTCAGGGCCTCGGCACTTTTGAAGGGGTGTTTACTCCGTCCATTCTGACCATCCTCGGAGTCATCATGTATCTGCGTTTCGGTTGGGTGCTCGGCCACGCAGGGCTCACGGGCACTTTTATCATAGTCACCCTGGCCACGCTCATCACCTTCCTCACGGGGCTTTCGATCAGTGCCATCGCCACCGATCAGCGCGTAAGGACGGGCGGGGCCTATTACATGATCAGCCGCTCCCTCGGCATCGAATCGGGCGGAGCCATCGGCATACCGTTATATCTGGCGCAGGCCCTGTCCATTGCCCTCTACACGGTCGGTTTTGCCGAGAGTGTCACCGAGGTTTTCCCTCAGCTTAATTTCCATTTGGTGGGCATCGTCACCACATTGCTCGTAGGTGTGCTGGCCCTGGGGTCACCGCGTGTAGCCCTGCGAACCCAATATTTCATCATGGCAGGCATCGCCCTGTCGCTCATCTCGCTGCTGGCCGGCAGTCCGCTTGAAGGAGTGGCCCACGATGCGGCAGCCGGACTCCCCGGTGAGAACCTCCCCGACTCCCCTTCTTTCTGGCGGGTCTTTGCCGTCTTCTTTCCGGCCGTGACGGGCATCATGGCGGGGGTCAATATGTCGGGCGACCTCAAACGGCCGGGGCGCTCCATTCCCCGCGGCACCATGGCGGCCATTGCGGTGGGTTATCTCATCTATATGTCCATCCCCTTCCTGCTCGTCCAGCGGGCCGACACGGCCAGCCTGATCTCCGACCCCCTGATCATGCGCAGGATTGCCTTCTGGGGCGATGCCATTCTCATCGGTGTCTGGGGCGCCACCCTCTCGAGTGCCATCGGCAGTGTATTGGGTGCTCCGCGGGTTTTGCAGGCCCTGGCACGTGACGGTGTTTTGCCGCATTCGCTGCGCTGGCTCGGCAAGGGCCGGGGCGCTGCCGATGTGCCCCGCAACGGTACCCTCTTCACCCTGGCCATCGCCCTCTTTGCCGTGGCCGTGGGCAACCTCAACCTCATTGCCCCGGTGCTGACCATGTTTTTCCTCACCACCTACGGAGTGCTGAATATTACGGCCGGCATCGAGCGGCTGCTCGGAAGCCCTTCGTTCCGGCCCCGCTTCCGGGTGCACTGGAGCCTCTCAATGCTGGGCGCTGCCGCTTGTCTCGGGGTCATGTTTCTGATCAATCCCATAGCCACCGTAGTGGCTTTTCTCTTCATCAGCCTGCTCTTTATCTGGCTCGAACGCAGGGAACTGCGAACTTCCTTCGGGGATGTGCGCAACGGCATCTGGCTGTCCATTACCCGGGCCGGGCTCCTGCGCCTCAGCAACGAGAATGTAAGCAAGTCGTGGCGACCGCACCCCCTCGTACTCTCAGGCGCACCCACAAAGCGCTGGCAACTCATCGAACTGGCCTCGGATATTACCCGCAACAGCGGCCTCATGACCGTGGCCATGGTGGTCACCGCGCCCGACTTCAGCAGCCAGCGCATCCGCCAGTCCGAGCAGCATATCCGGAAGTTTCTGAACAAAAGAGGCATTCGCAGCCTCGTGCGTGTGATCAGCGCTCCCACTCCTTTTGCCGGTGCCGAAATGCTCGCCAAAGCCTACGGAATGGGCTCTATGGTGCCCAACAGCATCATCATGGGCAACAACGAAAACAGGGACACCCTGGGCGAATACTGCCGGCTGATCAGCAATTTTCACCGCCAAAACCGCAATGTGCTTATTCTTTCACCCTGCGAAGGGGCCCCGCCTTTCGGGAAAAAAGAAAAAATAGACATCTGGTGGGGCGGACTGAAAGGAAATGGCGGCCTCATGATCATTCTCGCCTACCTCATCCGGTCGAACCCCGACTGGTGGAAATCAAGTGTCACGCTGAAGATGATTGTAAAAAACGCCAAAGCCCGCCAGGGAGCGGAAGAAAACCTGCAATCAATTGTCGAGCGCCTGCGCACGGACTTTCGCTATGAGGTGATCCTATCGGAAAGCCGGCCTTTTCATGAAATCATTGCCGCGGCTTCTTCTACCAGCGATCTTGTCTTGCTGGGCATGGCTCGGCCGGGCGATGACGAGGACCAGTTCAAAGCCTATTTCAGCGACTATCAGGGCCGCATACGAAACCTTCCGACCACCATCATGACGCTTGCGGCACCCGATATCTCATTCGGAGGCATACTGATGCGCGAAGACGAATGGGAATCATTCGGTGCCTGACAGGCAGGAAAAGAAGGGATAAATCAAAGCAGAATTTCCGCCCCCCTTATCAGGCCGACAATTCCTCCACGGCCCTTTTGGCCGAAAGGGCAGCCACGTGTACCGAAACCCAGTCTTCCCCGTCTGTGTAGGCCCCACCGGCAAAATAAACTTTGCCGCCCAGCGACTTGCCAAGCTCTCTCACGTCCTTCCAGTCGGCATTTTCACTTATGTATCCGCTTCTGATGAATGCCTCTTTCTTCCAGTTTTGGGAGATGTGTTTTATATAATTCGGACCGGCCTGATTTGAATATAGGGCATCCAGTTCGCTCAAAATAATATCTTTCAGTTCCGAATCGCTGAGGGAAGCATAGATTTCGGCCGGCTTGCCCACCGCAAACAATCCGAGGATGTGCATTGAGCTGTTTTGCCCGTAGGCCGCATCGTAATAAATCTTCTGTCCGGCATCCGGAGGCTGCACATCAAAAACATATTCTTCGTCATAAAAACGGGCGGAAAACTCGACAAAGGCCTTAAAGCCGTCCCAAATGACGGTCTTCCGCATGGCATCCTGCTTGCTTTGCGGCAGAGACGGAATGAATTGAATGTCTCCGTCACGGAGGATTTGCAGGGGCACCGAAACAATTACTTTGTCGGCCGTATAATCCGCATTTTGTGTGCTCACCCGTATTTCCCCGCCCGAGTAGTCGATGCTTTCAACGATCTGCCCGTAAGAGATTCTGCCGGCAACGGAGGGCAGAATATAGTCCTCGAAAAACTGGTACCAGGAATAGTTGACGAATTTGCAGTCGGGCGGATCGGGAACGGTGGCGACATTGAGCGGAACGTCCGGGTCGTTGACAATCTTCCGGAAAATATCCGTTCCCGTTTCGAGCCACTCGGCACCGAGCGGGATGGGGAAATCGGCAAAATCACGGTTGATCTTCATGCGGCCACCGAAAGCGAGCGAAGCTTCGAGGATTTCAAAATCGACCCCCGCCTGTGCCAGCAGGTAGCCGGCCGAGAGGCCCCCGGCCCCGGCACCGACAATCAAGACCCTGCCCTTGAATGGCGCATTGACCTTTGCATTATAGCGGCAGGCCGGCAGTGCCAGCGGAGCGGCAAGGCCCAGGCCCAGCACTCCGCAGATCTCCATAAATTCTTTTCTTGTCATAGCATCCCTCCTTCATTGCCGCTCTGAAGGGCCAAATGTACGGGATATTCCATTTATGCTTCCGGAGAGAAAGGGCAAAGAACTGCAAGTCCTCTTCAGATGCAGCGATGAAGCCCTGAAAGCAATTTATAGGTTCCCCGGAACTTGAAGCCTGCAGGACACTCCCCCATCCAATCCAAGCACATACAAACAGCTTCCCCCAGGACTCATCCCAGGCTTTCGGGCATTCTTACCACGGCCCCTCCATTCCTGCTATTTTGATATTTAAAAAGGACCATGGGCAGAAAAAGTCGCTTGACAGTGTATCAAATACACCTTATCATCGTAAGGAGTGGAAAAACTACCATTATGAAGCAATATTTTATGCTCGGCTTATTGCTATGGGCCTTTTCGATGGAACTTATGTCGCAGGAGATACCCGACCGGGCCGAAAGTGCCGCCATTGGCAAGTACAACCGCATCAGCTATTTTTCCCTTGATACGAAAAGCGATTCGGTTCGCATTACCTGGGCCGTGGAAATGGAAGAGCACGTCCGATCCTATCTCGTAGAGCACAGCCAGAACGGCATCAAATTCCGGCCCATATACAGCCTCCCTGCCACGGGCGACACCCTGGCCGTCAATATTTATCAATACACCCATGCCCATCCGCTGCCCGGTCTTAATTTTTACCGCGTGAGCAGCATCAGCGATCGCTATGTGACGCGCGTGCTGGCTAAGGACCACCTCATTATTCACACGTTTGAGCGGGCTGACGAGGAATAAAGCCGTTGAAGACAAGCTGTTGCCCCATTTTGTTATCCGTAAAATGAGAGCGCTGTCAGAAATAGGAAAAGCGAAGCGGAAAATGGCTTTTCGCCCGCACTTTTGCTTCCGCCTGCAGGATTTTGCTTCCTTTCTTTGTTGATATAGGGAGAAGAACGCCTTCGAAAACATCGAATGTACAAATTCACGTGACTGAAGGGATATTCCTTCTCTTCTTTATTTTTACGGTATGGAAAAAGATTATCTTTCCTGGCCCGAGTTCGAGAAGGTCGAAATGCGCACCGGCACCATCCTCGAAGTCCGGGCATTCCCGGAAGCCCGCAAGCCGGCTTACAAGCTCAAAATCGACTTCGGCCCGCTGGGTACCCGCATGAGCAGTGCACAGATCACGGATCGCTATACGCCCTCCGAACTTATTGGCAAGCAGATTGTGGCCGTCATCAATTTCCCGCCCAAACAGATCGGCCCTTTTATGAGCGAATGCCTTGTATTGGGCGCAGTGCCTGACGATGGCCGGATCAGCCTGCTGCATCCCGGGCATCCGCTGCCGAACGGACTCAGAATCAGCTAATAACAGGATCAAGTCAATATACCCAAACGAATACAATACTCAATCTCTATCTTCTCACACAAAAGCAATAAATCATGCAGACCATCCTCGGATCGGGAGGAGCCATCGGCAAAGAACTGGCCGGGGCTCTCCAACAATACACCAAAGACATACGCCTCGTCAGCCGGAATCCCGTAAAAGTAAACCCGGAAGACACGCTCTGGCCGGCCGACCTCCTCGATCGGGAAGAACTCCGCAAAGCCGTGGAAGCTTCGGAAGTCGTCTATCTGACCATCGGTTTCGAATACAAGCTGAGTGTCTGGCAGCGCAATTGGCCCCGTCTGATGTCCCATCTCATCGAAGCCTGTATTGACTTTGGAGCCAAACTCGTTTTTTTCGACAATATATATATGTACGATCCCGAATTTCTGGACGGCATGAACGAAAACACGCCTCTTCGCCCGGTGAGCAAAAAGGGAGAGATAAGAAAAGCGATATACGAAATGATCGTGGAGCAAACGGAAAAAGGAAAACTGACCGCGCTGGTCGCCCGCTCGGCCGATTTCTACGGCCCGTCAATTGAAAAAACAAGCGTGCTGACAGAGCTGATGATAAAGCCCCTGAGCCGGGGAAAAAGAGCCAATATCCTGGGCCGTCCGGACCTGCACCACTCCTACACCTACACACCGGATGCAGGCCGGGCCATGGCTTTGCTGGGCAACAGCACCGATGCCTGGCAGGAGGTATGGCATCTGCCGACTGCCGCCCCTCCGCTCACAGCCCTGGAAATGCTCCAACTTATCGCTGACGAGCTGGGCACTGAAGCCCGGTACCGCACGGTTTCCAAAGGGATGCTCAGGATGATGGGGCTCTTTGTACCGGCCATGAAGGAAGTGATTGAAATGCTTTACCAGAATGAAAAGCCTTATTTCTTTGACAGCAGCAAAATCGAGGAAAGGTATGGCTTGAAACCAACTTCCTATAAAGACGGTATCCGGGAGGTCATAGAAAAGGATTTTTTATAAAATATCCGGTTCCCCGGTACCGGGGAAGCTTGCTCCACCCTCTTTTGAGTCCTGCCGGTTTGCTTCTTTACGAACCGATGGAAGATATATTTCGTTAAGCTCATGTAACTTTAACTCAAAAAAATATAGAGATGATAACTAGTCGAACCTTACGAAGCCATTAACGAAGGGTGAATTTAATAAAAAATGCTTTTTTCAAATTGCTTTTTCAAGAAAA
>JALSIH010000087.1 GCA_026981615.1 Chitinophagales bacterium | reverse complement strand
ACGGCCGTAAGTAGCGGCAGAGGAGGCATATATGAGCGGTATCCGCTGTGTGGTCGCAAATCGCCAGATCATCTTCGAGTATTCGAGGTTGAGCTTATCGAAGATGCGGGCATCCTTCTCGGTGGTGTCGGTGCGGGCCCCCAGATGAATGAGCGCATCGGCTTTCAGTTCACGGCTCCGAGCGGCAAATTCCTCCCGGTCGATAAAGCGATACCCGCTTTTGTCGCGAAAGTTGGGCTCTTTGTCTTTGCGGCCGAAGTCATCCACAAGAAGCAAAGATTTATATCCCAATCGCTTGTAATATCCTGCCAAAACACTGCCTATAAAGCCCGCAGCCCCCGTAATTATTATTCTTTTGTCCGTATCAATTTCCATGCAATACAAAGATATGGCATTCCGTTTCTTTAACTTTGCAGTCAAATCGAAGGAAGAGATGAAAGCGAAGTATTTTGGGGCGGTCTTTTTATTGCTGCTGACGGTCGCCTGCGGCAGGAATGAATATTCGGTGACCACTGCGGATGGGCAAAAACTGGAAGGGCCGGCTGCGTACAACGACTATCTGGTGGCGGAGCAAAACCGCATTATCCGGCGATTCAGCGAGCTCAACAAGGCCTACGAGAGCTATAACAGGGATGAAATTGAGCGGGCCCGTGCGGCACTGCTGAATGAGATTGACGAGGTGATTGCGGCTGTGGAGGATTTGCCGCCCTATGAAGGAGATACGGAGCTGCGCGATGCCGCACTCGAGATGTTTCAATACTACCGGCAACTGGCCGAAAATGAACTAAAGGAGATTGGTGATCTGCTGTCGAAAGGAGAGAATCAAATCACGGAGTCGGACATTGACGAGATGGACCGCCTCTACAAGCGTTTTCGCAAGGAGATCAAGAGCTATGAGATCAACTTTGCCGATGCCCAGCGCGCCTTTGCCAACAAATACGGCATGAAGATCAAAAGCAAAGAGAACGACAGTCTTTCTTAGCCGTTGTGTGCTTTGATTTTCCTCTCCACCCGCACTTCTTTCATCAGGGGCTTGTCATTTTCCAGATAATCTATTAAATCGCGGGCAAGAGCCGGTGCCATAATGGCTCCGTGGCTGCCGAGTCCGTTGAGGAGGGCGATGCGCGGATCGCTGCCGGCAGAGCCGAGGAGGGGTTTGCGGTCGCGCACCGTGGGCCGTATGCCGGCCTCCTGTCCGATAATTTTGTACGGCAGTTGAAGCAGCTCGCGGAGCCGTTCCTCGAGCAGGGCGCGTGCTTCGGGGGTGGGGCGGGCATCGCTGTAATCCCAGGCGTAGCTGGCTCCGAATTTATATCGCTTATCGCCTGCAGGCACCAGGTTATGTCCTTTGCTGATGACCGTGTGCTGCGGCCCGCCTTCTATCTCGAGGGTCAGCAATTCGCCCTTGGTAAAGGCAAAGGGCAAATCCGGAAACCAGGGGTTTTCGATGACACCCGGGCCCTCGGCAAAGACGATGCGCTCGGCTTGCCAAAGGCCGTATTGCAGCAAAGGCCCTTCGCAGAGGAGCTTTCCGTAATCAAACGGCTCTTCGAGCAAAATACCGGCATTGCGCAGGTATTGCCGCATGGCGGGTAGCAGGGTCTTTGTCTCGAGATAGGCCACCCCCCGGATGGGAGCGGCTCCCCGGGGAGCTGCAATCCCGGCAGGAACTTCTGTCCGGAAAGAGCCCACATAGGGATTGGGATGCGCTTCGAGGCGCTCTTCCAGTTTCCCGCGCTCCTCGTCAGAGCGGAAGATGCGCAGCATCTCAAGCGGGGTGTAAAAGGACTCGCCCAGGCGTTTTTCCATTTGCCGGAAGCTCTTTTCGGCATAGGGTAGAAAATAATCCGCATTCCAGTACATGTTCAGATTTCGCGCAATCACGGGATTGATAAGTCCGGTGGCCACCAGAGAGGAGCTGTTCATCCGGAAACGGTCGATGACCATAAATTTCCTGTCCCGCATCAGCAACTCGGCCGCCAGGGCCGTTCCGGCCAGTCCCTGCCCCACAATAAGATAGTCAAGTGTCATTTTGCTCGATTTTGGGCTAAGGTAAGCGGGTATGCATCTTCTCTTTGATGACATAAATCTCTCCCGGAGCTTTGCCCAGCAACTCTCCGTCCACCTCCATGGAAAGACCTGCTCCTTCGAGCTTCATCGCAGGGCTGCGATGCCGGCTTACTTCTTTGCGTTTTACAAATTTTCCGCTGAAGAGCCCGGGCAGGTTTAAAATCACCGTAAGCAGCGAAACCTTGCGCACCACCGTAATTTCAAGCAATCCGTCATTCATGTCCGATCCGGGGCACTGGCGCATGCCTCCACCGTTGTATTCTCCTATGCCGGCTGCCAGGGTGAAGAGCGGAACCTCAAGGATTTGCTCCCTGATGCGGATGCGGGCCGGACGGCTTTTATAGGAGAAAAGCGAGCGCAGCAATTCGAGCAGGTAGCTCATGGCCGAAAGTTTCTTTTTCTTTTCACATTTCTTCACAATGCGCTCCACTACGTAGGAATCGAAGCCGGCTCCGAACATATTGACAAAGAGGCGTTCTTCGGCTTCCCCGTTTCCGTTTGTCCAGCGCACAGCACCGACTTCCTGTATGCTTTTCGTACCGTTTAGCAGCAGGGCAACGGCTTTTTCGTAAGAGTGGGGGATATCTGTGGAGCGTGCCCAGTCGTTGCCTTTGCCCACCGGAATAAGAGCGAATTCCGAGTCTTCGAGGCGTGCCCTTCCGCGGGCTGCCACCCCGTTCACCAATTCATTGAGGGTGCCGTCACCGCCCACGGCTACGAAGTGTCTGAATCCCGTGTCATAGGCTTCTTCTGCCAGCCTGATGGCATGGCGGTGATATTTGCTGAAGCGGTATTCGTAGCGAATCCCGTGTTTTTTAAGGGCTTCTTCGATGTGTGCCCAATCTCTGACGGCCCTTCCGGCACCGGCTTTCGGGTTGCAGATGATCATCCATGTAGAGGATATTTCGCTCATTCGGGCAGGCTGCAGTGATATTTGGCGATAAACGCGTTTTGGTACATTTTGCTGGAGACCCAGTTTTGCCCGAAGTTGGCATTGCCTTCGAAAGTGCCGCTGACATACACATTGCCGAAAGGATCGGAAGCAATGGCATTGCCCATGTCTTCTTTGCTGCTTCCGGCCCGTCTGATCCATGCCGGGCTGCCGTCTGCATTGATTCTTACGGTAAAGATGTCTTTTTTATCGGCCCTGTATTTTTTCGATTCGATGAGGAGTTCGCCAAACTCCATTTGTCCGGTGAAGAATCCCGTCACGTACACATTCCCCTCGCGGTCGCTGCTGA
>JALSIH010000086.1 GCA_026981615.1 Chitinophagales bacterium | reverse complement strand
TCCAGGCATCTTCTTTGAACTGACTAATAGTACCCCTATTGTGTAAATCTCCATCCTTAGAAAAACTACCGGCTCCTACAACATATCCTCCGTCCCGGGTTCGATGAAAGTCATTAGCATAATCAAACCCCCCCCCCGTAGCAGCGTTCATCGAGCACCTGGCCGAGCGAATCGATATGCAGCAGGTAGAGGTCTTGTGTGCCGTGATAGCAGGGGAGTTTGGCTTTTCGTTCGATGTCGATCTCTCCGAAGAGCACATATCCGCCCCTTCCGTCCGGCTCTATGAATTTCAGTCGGCCGTCCATGTTTCCGTAGTCTTTGCCGTAGCAGCGCTGCCACTGTACGTTGAATTGGCTGTCTAACTTCACCAGCCAAAAACGCAGGGTATCCTCCACCGAACCGCAAGTGACGGGAGAACCTTTGCTTAGATTAGCACCAACAATAAGGTACCCTTTATCAGGACATTCCGCTATATTATCAAAGACACTTGATTTTCCATTGCCGAGGGTCTTGCTATGGACGATTTCCAACTGTGCTTTTAGGAAAGCGGGCAATAAAAAGAAGAAAAAAGAGGAGCAGAGAAATATTCCGTGTTTCATGCTGATATTATTTTAATAGGGTCATCTTATTGCTTGCTACCTGTGTGCCGTTCACATGCAGTGTGTAGAGATAGATGCCTGCAGGCCATGTGCTGCAGTTAACACTTACTTGCTTTTTGCCGCTTTTCAAGGGCAAGCTGAGGACAGTTTTTCCATGGGTATCATAAACAATCAGCCGGGCCTCTGCGCCCGCAGGCACGCGATAAGGTATCAGCGTAGTGCCCTCGAAGGGGTTGGGGATGTTGTCTCCGAGCAGGTATGGCTTCTCTTCTTTCTTTCCTTGCGGCCCCCGCTTATTGCTGCTCCACCGCTCTTCGGCCCTTCGCAGGGGCTCGCCCGCGGCTATCTCGTAGTGGCTGCGGGCCGTATTTTGATTTTCAAAGCCTTTCATAGCGCAAATGAGTGCTAACGCAAAGAGTAAGATAAGAAATCTGTCCGTAAATTCAGTGCACCGGCCTGGCATATCGCGGGAAATGACATTTTGCTGTGACAGCCGCCTTTTCTTCCGGAATCCGTGCCCCGTACAATCTAAAAAGCAGTCACTACTATTCAGGCATGGTCCAATCACCAATCACCCAAAGTGCCGTCCCTCCGGGACTCGGGAGATTGGGGAGACTCCCGGGCTACAGAGTTGCCGTCCCTCCGGGACTTTGCTATTGTTTTTTGGGGGAACGTTTTCCGGGGGCAAAGACCCTGAGCTCAGACTTGATAAGTAAATCATCTCTTAGCTCCGGAGGAGCGGCACCTCTTTTTCCCAAAATCAAAGCAAGAAGCATTGGCCGGAATGCCTTTAAGGCTTTTTTTTTAACAGCCGGGAAGCTACTTCTTCTCAAATCACTAATCACCAATCACCAACCACTAATCACCAATCACCAATCACTAATCACTAAGCACCAATCACCGTCAGCACCAGCTTGCGCCTGCCACCGTGGTTTCTGAACTCGCAGAGATAGATGCCCTGCCAGGTGCCCAGATTGAGGCGCCCGTTGCTGACGGGAATGCTCAGCGAAAAACCCGTAATGCCCGCTTTCACATGGCTCGGCATATCATCGGGGCCTTCCATTACATGTGTATAGAAAGGCTGATTTTCAGGAACCAGGCGATTGTATATCTCCTCCATATCAATGCGCACGGAGGGATCGGCATTCTCGTTGATGCTGATGGCTGCCGAGGTATGCTTGATAAAAAGGTGGAGCAGGCCCAACCGGGGCCATTCCTCCCATGCGCTTTCCACATGTGAAGTGATGAGATGAAAACCCCGGGGAAATGGCGGCAAAACGATTTCTTTCTGTCGAATCATATTCGTTTTTTATGCTATAAAAATTGCTATATTTGATTTAAAGCCATCAAATGCATTTTCTTGGTTTTGTCTTTGAGCTGGCCTTTGTGTTTGTCACATTTGATATCCTCTGGTCTCTTATTCTCTTTCTGCTTAAAGGTCTTCTCGGCATCGACCGCTCACAGAACTCTTTTGCTTATTATGTTTTAAAGATAAGCTCTCTCTACATATTGACCTCCCTCACGGTGCTCATTACCTTTCGGCATCTGGAAATACACACAGGCCCTTTCAATCGCATCACCTACCCCTTTCTTGCCTTTGTCGTACTCATTCTTTACATGGCCTCGGGCATGCAGCGCAGCCGACTGAAAGCCCGTCTGACGCTGGATCAGAAGTCTATGCGCAGGCTGCGGTTCAACGGCCTTTTTCTCTTTTCGGTGATGGTCTATTTTTTTATAGCGCTGTATTTTGCGCTGGCACGCGAGCCGCTTTTCAACTCCTGGATACTCGAAAACCGCATCGTAAGCTGGTTTGTAGAGACCACCGGCAAAGTCTATCAAATCCCCCTGCTGCGCTGGGTCATCGGTTTTCTTGCTCTCATTCTGCTGGTGCGCATAGTCTTGCGTGGTCTGCTCAGCCTACGCCTGCTCAGCTACGGATATCTCGGCATTCCCGATCATGCCCGCAACCGCTTCACGAGCGATTTCAACAGAAACGGAAAGCAAGCGGAGGGAGAAGAAATTCCCTACAGCGAATATGAGGAACTTGAAGACGGGCAAAAGGAGAATTAATCGCTTTTCAATTTGCCCCTTACGGCTTTGTCCAGGTATTTCTGCAACTGTTCGTAGTTGATTCGCTTTCCAAAGATGGCGTCAGGGTAGATCAGGTCTTTTTCTTCCTTTTTTTCGATCAGGACATAGGCTTTCCCCTGCTTCAGCGCATAGGCATTTTTCACGAGAAAGAAATGCCGCATGCTGCTGTCATTCAGCGTGTATGGTATCTCATATTTTATACCTTCCGGCTGATCGTCATCAAAATATTCGAAGATGCGTATTTCACCTGCTTCACTGCGGTACTCATCCAGCAAATACTTCTCGCGCAGGGCCTCGGGCAGCAGCCCCCCGGCATGTGCATCGTAGAGTTTCTTGCGGTAGCGATTGGCCCGTGACAGGTCACCGTCACGCATAGCGGCACGCACCAGCAGTTCCAGCGCAAAATAATCCGTGGAATCCCGCTCGAGGAGGGTTTCCATTAATATCGCGGACTCGAGGTAGCGACCCATGGAATACTCCAGGTAGCCGGCATTGTAGAGGCAGTCGTTGTACAGCCCGGAGCCGTCATCGGCATGGTAGATGCAATCATAATAAAGATCAAGTGCTTTCTCACGGGCTCCCCGTCCGGCATAGAGCTGTGCCAGCTTCATATACAGTTCTGCCGGGGCACTTTCTTCTTCATCGATCAGGCGCGAATAAATGACGGCCGCACTGTCTTCGCTGCCCCGTGCCGCATAAAGGTCGGCAAGATGCTCCAGATATAAGGCATTTCCCGGATCGGTGCGCAGGGCGGCTTTGGCCAGCTCAAAGGCTTGGCCCATGTTATTCTCATCTTCGCTGAGGAGAGAAAGATAATGGTATGGCGGGGCAAAGAAAGGGTCTTTTTCAATGGCCCCTCTGAATTTTGACCGGGCCAGTGAATCCTGCTCAAGCAAAAAGGCCGACATGCCGATATAAAACAGGGACGGACTGCTGAGCGTATCGTCCGACATGTACTTCGACCAGGAGAGCATCTCCGTATATTTCTGTGAAAGAAGCATTCGGGCCAGGCTGTCTTCAATGGCCGGTGACTGGGCCTGTATGTTAAATGCAAATTGAATTACAAGGAAAACGGGCAGCAAGACATTCTTCATAACGGGATTTATCATTCCTTACGAATTTAGGACAATAAAAGCAGCCTGCTAAGAAAAAAAGCCCCGGAGAGCATTCTCTCCGGGGCTTTCCCGTTTATCCGGCAAGTGCAGGCACTATTTGCTTTCTTCTTCCTTGCTCTCCCCGCTGTCTTTCTCCTCTTTGCCTGCGGGGGCTTCTTCGGCTTTGGCAGCAGCCTTCTTCTCGGCAGCCTTCTTCCTGGCCGGAGCGGCCTCCGATTCCTTCATCTTGGCTTTCAGGTCGCCCAACACTCCCAGGTCGCCAAGGGTGGTTTTCTCCTGGCCTTGGCTCAGGGTTTCCATCTTGCGCTTCACTTTCTTGTGCTGCGCATCCTTCTGTTTCCTTTCCGCCTGCTTTTCGTCATCTTTCGAAGCCTGTACGGCACGCGTGTGCGAAACGATGATGCGTTTGTCGTCACGATCAAATTCGATGATTTTAAACGGTGCCGTTTCTTCCACATTCAATGAGCCGCCATCTTCTTTTTTCAGATGTTTGGCCGGGGCAAATGCCTCGAGACCGTAGGGCAGCTGAACGATGGCTCCTTTGTCATCGCGCTTGATGATCGTAGCCTCGTGAACGGAACCCACCGGGAATACATTTTCGAAGGTATCCCAGGGATCTTCTTCCAGTTGCTTGTGGCCCAGAGACAACTTCCGTCCTTCCTTGTCCACTTCCAGCACCACTACATCAAGTGTTTCGCCCACTTTGGTATATTCGGACGGGTGATTGAATCGCTTGATCCACGAGAGGTCCGAAATATGGATCATACCACCGATGTATTCGTCCATCTCGACAAAGACACCATAGGGAGTAATGTTTTTGACCACTCCCTTGTGACGGCTTCCCACGGGATATTTCTCTTCCACATTTTCCCAGGGGTCTTCCTGCAGCTGCTTGATGCTCAGCGACATTTTCCTTTGCTCCCGGTCGATGGTCATTACTTTGGCTTCATGCTCCTCGCCCACTTTGAAATATTCTTTCGCATTGATGGGCTGATTGCTCCAGCTCACCTCCGATACGTGAATGAGGCCTTCGACACCCGGAGTGATTTCGAGGAAAGCCCCGTAATCTTCAATGTTTACGATTTTTCCTTTAATAACCGAACCCTCGGTGATCTCCTTGTCAAGCACATCCCACGGATGGGCTTCGAGTTGCTTGAGTCCGAGCGAGATTCTCTTCTTCTCGTCATCGAAGTCGAGTACCACCACGTTGAGGCTCTGATTGAGTTCCAGCACTTCGCTCGGGTGATTGATACGGCCCCATGAGATATCGGTGATGTAGAGCAGGCCGTCCACACCCCCGAGATCGATAAATGCTCCGAAGTCGGTGATGTTTTTGACCGTGCCTTCCAGCACTTGTCCTTTTTCGAGTTTCGACATGATCTCCGCACGTTGCTGCTCAATATCGCTTTCGATCAGGGCTTTGTGCGATACCACGGCATTGTTGATGGCTTCGTTGATCTTCACCACCTTGAATTCCATGGTCTTGCCCACATAGGCATCATAGTCGATAATGGGTTTCACATCAATCTGCGAACCCGGAAGGAAAGTCTCCAGTCCATAGACATTGGTGATCAGTCCGCCCTTGGTTTTGCTGACAATCTTGCCTTTTACGATCTTGTCATTGTGATAGGCATCCACGATGGATTCCCAGGCACGCTGCAATTTGGCTTTTCTGCGGCTCAGCTGCAGCTGCCCTTTCTCGTCTTCGGTTTTTTCGACATATACGTCCACTTCATCGCCCACTTTCAGGGGCTCTTCGCGGTCTCTGAATTCCGACAAGGGAATCAATCCGTCAGACTTGAAGCCGATATTGATAACGGCATCCGTATCGGTAATATTGACGACCACACCCGTCACGATTTCATTTTCTTCTACCGTGGTGAGGGTCTTTTCATACATTTCCTCGATCTGCTTCAGCTCTTTGGCCGAATATATTTCGTGGCGGTCGTTGCTTACATCCCAGTCGAAATCGTCATGTGCCGTCACTTCTTCTGCTACGGCTACTTCTTCTACTTCACTTTCCTGCACTTCTTCGTCTGCTTCTTCCTTTTGAGGGGCCGGCACTTCTTCCGCTGACACTTCCTCTTCGCTTTTCACTTCCACAAGTTCTTCGACCGGGGCGGCTTCGGCTTCCTCTTTTGCAGCTGTTTCTTCAGCGGCCGTTTCGGCTTCGGCCGCTTCTTTGCCTTCTTCCTTTGCGGCACTTACGGCTTCGCTTGCCTCGTCAGCAGGAGCTTCATTTGATTTTTCGGGATTCTTTTCTTCTGATTCTTTTTCGGGAGCAGCAGGGTTCTTTTGGTTCTCAGCACTTACTTCCTCCGCATTTTGAGCAGATTGCTCGTTCTTTGTTTGATCTTGAGATGGATCTAATTGTTTCTCGCTCAAGGTTTTGTTTTTTAGTTAAGAAATAGGGTTTAAAATTTGAGTGCACAAAATTACAATATTCTCTCCTATATTTCAAAGAGGAATCAAATAGAAAAAATGCTGAAAATCAGGCGGGAACGATGTCTTTGATGGCAGAAGCGACTTTCTCCATCAGCCACATGGGCGTAGAGGTCGCACCGCAGATACCGATGCGGTCGTCCGGTTCAAACCATTCTTCGCAGAGCTCCTCTTCCGTAGAGATAAAATAGCTGTCCGGATTCACTTCGCGGCACACTTCGAACAGCACCTTGCCGTTTGAGCTCTTGCGGCCGGCTACAAATACTATTTTATCGTATTCTGCCGCAAATTTTCTGAGATTGGGTTCGCGGTTCGAAACCTGCCGGCAAATGGTATCATTGGCCGTCACCTCTGCATTGCCTTTCTTCGCGGCTCTGCGGATGATCTCCTCCTTGAGGCGGTAAAAGTCTTCGGTGGATTTGGTCGTTTGCGAAAAGAACTGAATGGGCTTTGAATAGTCGATTTTATCCAGGTCTTCCTCTTTATATACGATAATGGCCTTCTGTTCTGTCTGGCCCTTAAGCCCGTTGACTTCAGCATGGCCCGGCTTTCCGTATATCACGATTTGGCCTTCTCCTCCAAAGCGGTCATAAGTATTCTTTATCCGGTTTTGCAATTTCAATACGACCGGACACGAGGCATCGATGAGGGTAATATTCTGCCGGATGGCCAGCTCATAGGTGGAAGGCGGCTCACCGTGTGCCCGGATGAGCACCTTGCAGTCTCTCAGTTGATGCAAGTCCTCATGACTGATGATTCTCAGCCCTTTTTTTTTCAGGCGCTCCACTTCCCGGTCGTTGTGTACAATATCGCCCAGGCAATAAAGCACTTCTCCGTCTTCGAGTTCATCCTCTGCCATCTGAATGGCATAGACCACTCCGAAGCAAAAGCCGGAATTGGGGTCGATTTGAATCTCCATGCGGGTAAAGTTGCTTAAAATTAATTACATAGTCAAACGCACTTCTGCCCAGTTTCGTGCCCAGGTCAGCTGCTGCACGCGGGTCAGTTCGCTGTTGTCGAAGAGCACGGCATCCTCCGCTTTTTTCAGGGGGCTCACCTTTCGGCTTGAGTCGATTTGGTCGCGGTGGCGAAGGTTCTCCGCCACTTCTTCATAGCCGGCTTCAATCCCTTTTTCTTTCAGCTCTTCCATCCTCCGCTTCACGCGCACATCAAAGTCGGCTGTCATAAATATTTTTATATCCGCCTCCGGCATCACCACGGTACCGATGTCGCGGCCATCCATCACCACACCTCCCTCCCGGGCCATGGCCCGCTGCAGCGTTACCAACTTGGCCCGCAGTTCCGGCAGCGTGCTTATCTCGCTCACTTTCTCCGACACATCCATCCTCCGGATCTCCTCCGACACATCCCGGCCGTTGACCCGGGTGATCAGTTGATTGCCCCTGCGCTCAAGGCGAACGTCAATATCTGCCAATTCCGCACGTATTGCCTCAATATCACCGATACCGATGCCCTTCTCAATAAAATACCAGGTCAGCGCCCGGTACATGGCCCCCGAGTCGATATAGAGATAGCCCAAGGCATCGGCCAGGCCCCGTGCCAGCGTGCTTTTCCCGCAGGCCGAATAGCCGTCAATGGCAATGTTGATCTTTTTTTCTCCGGGCATGGCCGCAAAACTATTCTTTCCGCTGCGAATCTTCCGCATCTGCGGCAGCGGAAATTAATTCAACCCCGGGAAAAACTCGCCCAGATTGGTGGAGATGCCGAGCTGATGAGTGGCCCCGGCCAGATGATAGACCGAGAGTGCATAATCGAGGCGAAAGCGCTTGATGCCGACACCCGCTCCGAAGCTGAAGCCCGTAAGGCCGCTGCGGGCACTCAGTTTCAGCTCCTGCCTGCGCAGATGATTGTAGCCGAAGCGGATACGCAAATTCTTGCCCATGAGCAATTCCGTTCCGATTACAAAATGGGCCATGATCTTTTCTCCCGTGGAATTTTGGACCGAAGTGCTGCCGAGCGTATCGCCAAAGAGCGGGTTGACATTGCCGGCTGCCGGGTCGGCATACTGAATGTCAAATCTTTGTAAATTTTGCGCACTGACAAAAAAGCGAAACGGAGCGTTTTGGAGTTTTTTGACGAATCCGATCTTTATATTCAATGGAAGGGACTCGCGCGGATTGCCCGCATAGCTGCTTAATTGCCTGCCCACATTCTGCACACTTACGGCAAAGGAATTGAGCCCCAGACTGTCGGAATAAACAAGGCCGGCATCAAAAGCCACTCCGAAAGAAGAATAAGACTCAAGAAACGAGGCCACAAATTTAATGGCGGCACCGGCCCGCACATTTTTTACGATTTCCTGCGAATAGGCCACACTCAACGCATATTCTCCGGACGAAAAGTCTCCCTGGGGCGTGCCGTAAAGGTTGTAGCCCTGCATTTTACCGTAGTTGATGTATTGCAAACCCGCACCCAGCGTGAATTTTTTCTTTGGGAAATGCCGCGCAAAACTCAGGCTGCCAAAATCAATGCCCGCGTAGTAAAAGGCATTGTGAAAGGCGATTCGATTGTGTTGCAGGGGGTTGTAAAGAGCCGGGTTGGTAAAACCCTGGCTGACATCGTCATCCAGCAAGGCCACCCCCTCGCCACCGAGGGCGGCCGTGACGGACGAAGCGGGCAGAGTGAGAAAATTATACACCCTGCTGCCTCCAATCTGTGCACGGGTGTAAAGGCTGCCCGAGAGGAGGAGCAGCAGGCAGGAAATGTGTTTTAATTTCATGGATATCGGGTTGAACAGTTATCCAACGAAATTAAGTCTTTCGTATTTCATCGTTTTCATTTTCCCGCCAGGCCACACTCAGGTCACGGGCATCGGCTGCTCGTTTCTCTTCCAGCGCCAGGCGCAGCACTTCCATCATGTTCTTTACATAATGAAACTCCAGCCCTTCTATGTAGTCTCTCTTGATTTCCAGCACGTCTTTTTCATTTCTTTCGGGGAGGATCAGCTCGCGAATGCCTGCCCTTTTGGCTGCCAGAATTTTTTCTTTGATGCCCCCTACGGGCAAGACTTTGCCCCTCAGCGTGATTTCCCCGGTCATCGCCAGATACGGGCGCAATTTTCTTTGCAGGAAAGCCGAAGCCATGGAACTGAGAATGGACACCCCGGCAGAAGGCCCGTCTTTGGGGACGGCTCCTTCGGGCACGTGAAGGTGTATGTTCCAGTGTTCGAACACCCGTTCGTCCAGCCCGATCTCAGCGGCATTCGACTTCAGATAAGTCAGGGCCGTGGTGGCTGATTCCTTCATCACATCGCCCAGTTGCCCGGTCAGTGTCAGCTGTCCTTTTCCTTTGCTGAGGGAGGACTCGATGTAAAGGATATCGCCACCGACCGAGGTATAGGCCAGGCCCACCGAGACACCTGCCGGATTGCCCCTGAAATAGTCTTCATTCTCGTACAAAGGCGGTCCGAGAATCTCAGCCAATGCTTTTTTGCTTATGCTTTTGCCGTATTTGTCACCGGCCGCTATGTGCCGGGCTACATTGCGCATCACGGCACCCAGCTTTCTTTCCAACTCACGCACTCCGCTTTCCCGCGTATATTTCGTAATGATCGCTTCGAGGCTTCGGTCGGGGATTTTCACATCGCCCGCTTTGAGGCCGTGTGCTTCGCGTTGCTTGGGCAGCAGATGCCTGCGGGCTATTTCGATTTTTTCTTCCACCGAGTAACCCTCCAGCGTGATGATCTCCATGCGGTCGCGCAAGGCCGGCTGTATGCTTGCCAGGGTATTCGATGTGGCAATAAACATCACCTTCGAGAGGTCATATTCAAGCTCCAGGTAATTGTCATAAAAAGTGGCATTTTGCTCCGGGTCTAGCACTTCGAGCAAAGCCGATGAGGGGTCGCCCCTGAAGTCGCTTCCGACCTTATCAATTTCGTCAAGAATAAAAACCGGGTTGGAACTCTGCACCTTTTTGAGGCTCTGCACAATGCGCCCCGGCATGGCTCCGATATAGGTTTTCCGGTGTCCTCTGATCTCGGCTTCGTCATGCAGTCCACCGAGCGACATGCGCACATACTTGCGCCCCACGGCCCTGGCAATAGACTTGCCGAGAGAGGTCTTTCCCACGCCCGGAGGGCCCACAAAACAGAGAATCGGAGATTTCATGTCGCCTTTCAGCTTCAGCACCGCAATGTATTCCAGGATGCGTTCTTTGACCTTCTCCAGGCCGAAGTGGTCTTCGTCCAGTATCCGCGCAGCCTCTTTCAGGTCAAAGCGGTCTTCGGTGTATTCTTCGAAAGGAAGGTCGGTGAGGGTTTCGAGGTAATTCAGCAAAACGCCATACTCGGCCGAAGCCGGATTGATGCGTTCGAGCTTGGCCAGCTCCCGCTCGAAGGTCTGTGCCACCTTTTCATTCCACTTCCGGGTTTTGGCCTTTTCGCGCAGGCGCTCCACTTCTTTTTGTGTCACATCTCCCCCGCCCAGTTCCTCCTGTATGGTTTTCAGCTGCTGATTGAGAAAATAATCGCGCTGCTGCTTTTCAATATCATCCTGCACCTTGCTTTGAATCTTATTTTTAAGCTCGAGCATCTGCAACTCCGAGGAAAGGAAACGCAAGACCAGCTGGGCCCGCTCTTTCAGCGAAGCCGTCTCGAGGATTTTCTGCTTGTCTTTTAGCGACACATTGAGGTTGGAAGCGATAAAATGAGTGAGAAAATCGGCACTTTCGATGTTGTTCACCACCACTTCGGCTTCCGATGGGATATTGGGTGCCAGCTTGATGATGCGTGCCGCATAGTCCTTCATCGCGCTGACGGTGGCTTTCATCTCATCATCGTCTTCGCGTATCTCGCCAAGGGGCTCCACCGCTGCCTTCAGAAAAGGTTCTTCCTGCAAAAAGGAATGCACCTCAATGCGCCTGATCCCCTGCATGATCACCGTTGTGCTGCCGTCCGGCATTTTCATCACCTTCATAATCCGGGCTGCCACTCCGATTTTATTGAGGTCTTTGCTTTCGGGCTCTTCCACCGTGGCCTCTTTCTGCGCAATCACGGCAATCAGCTTATTGCCGGCATTGGCCGCTTTCACTGCCTGAATAGACTTGTCGCGCCCCACCGTGATGGGCATCACTACGCCCGGGAAAAGCACCGAATTGCGCAAAGGCAGCACCGGCAATTCCTTGTCTATCTCCATCTTGCTGTTCTGCTCGCTTTCATCCACCGATAAAAAAGGCAGGAACTCCGTTTCTTCCGGATGTCCCTGCAGGTAAAACTGGTTTATGTCAAAGTTCATTTTCGTTTTTTCTTTTGTCAAATTGTCATCTATGCCTTCCGGCCGCATACGCAGCCGCAGTTTTCCTAAAAAGTCAAGTACTGTGCCAAGCCCCTTCCCTTGCGCCACATTGACAGCCGGAAAAGGGCCCTGCTCCTGAAAAAACCGGCCGCCCCGCTTTGACATAAGCATGGCATGACCACGACTGTGAATATTTGGTAAATTTTATAATTTTAGCTTAGACCAAAGAATCCTGATCATGAAAAGTACAATCTCTTTGATTTTTATCTTTTACAGCCTCCTGAGCTGGGGACAGATACAGATTGAACGAGAGGTGACCGGCAGCGGAGGCAAGCACGTAAGAAATTCTGACATACAAATTTCCTTCAACATTGGCGAGCCCCGGGTTGAAACCGCAAAAGGCGGCAACCTGACCCTGACCCAGGGCTTCGAGCAGGGCGAGATGCGTGTATTGGGCATCGAATCACCGGAGGGGGAAATGGAAATCTCCGCCTTTCCCAATCCCGGTGGGGGCCATCTGACCCTCGAACTGACAGCAGCCGTTGCGGGAAACTACCGCATCGAAGTCTTCGACCTCGGGGGCAGGCGCATGCTGGCACCCGAAGAAATTTCCGTTCGGGGCAAAATCAAGAAATCGCTGGACCTCCGAAGACTGGCTTCCGGCAGCTATATCATTCGCATCGAATCGGAAGAGGCCCGCGTCAGACGCAATATAAAAGTGGAGATCATCAAATAGAAAGAACAGCAGAAAAGCCGGCACTTTAAGAAGGCAATGCCCCACACGGCATTGCTTTTCTTTTTATGCCATGGCGGGGCTGCTTACCTTTACGTGAAAAAGAGGATGAGCGAAAGCAAAGCAAGCAACAAAGAAATTGCGGCCCTCTTCAGGCTCCTGGGCGAGCTCATGGAATTGCATGATGAGAATTCTTTTAAAATCCGCTCTTACATGAATGCCGCCCGGCAGATAGAGATGCTCGACAGGGAACTCAGCGGAATGAGTGCGGAGGAAATCAGGGCCATACCCGGCATTGGCGATGCCATTCAGAAGAAAATTGCCGGCATACTGGAGAGCGGTCGCTTGCCCCTGCTCGACAAATACCTCGGGCAGACCCCGCCCGGCATCCTCGACCTGCTTCAGATCAAGGGCCTCGGAAGCAAAAAGGCCGGCATCCTCTGGCGAAAACTCGGCATTTCCACTTTGGATGAACTTCTGAAAGCGGCCGAAACCCACCAAATTGCAGCCCTAAAAGGATTCGGGCCCAAGACGGAAGAAAACATCATTAAGTCCGTGAACTATTACCTCTCGGTAAGAGACAAAAAACTCTATGCCGAAATGGAAGGCCCCCTCGAAGAACTGATGCAGCAATTGATGCAGGCGGACGGTGTCATCCGGGTTCAGCAGAGCGGAGCGATCAGAAGAAAAAATCCGGTGATCGAAGAGGTCGAGGTGCTGGTCACAAGCAAAAGCGGCACCCTGAATGAACTCAAAAAACATCCCCTGCTTGACTGGTCGTCTTTTAAAGAAAAAGAGGGCACAGCCTCCATTGCATGGAGCCGCTCGCTGCAAGTGACCGCCTGCGATCAAAAAGGCGAAGCACTGGCGCTTTTCACGGGTACGACTCCGGAGCCCGTCCGTGAGCATATCCGCTTCGACCCGAAGCTTCCATACCTCAGCGAACGGGATATTTTCAAAGCTGCCGGCCTGCCCTATATCATCCCCGAAATGCGGGAACCCGCACTGAGCTTTGCGTATATCTGCTCGGTGAAAGAAGAAGAAATCGTAAAAGAAAAGGACATTCGCGGGGTCATCCACATGCACAGCAACTACAGCGATGGAACGCAAAGCATCCGCGAAATGGCCCTCGCAGCCATCGAAAGAGGCTATGAATATATGCTGCTCACGGATCACAGCCAATCGGCTTTCTATGCCAACGGCCTCTCACCCGCACGCATCAAAGCGCAGCATGAAGAAATCGACCGGCTCAACCGTGAACTGGCCCCCTTTCGCATCTTCAAAGGCATTGAAAGCGATATCCTCCATGACGGCAGTCTCGATTATACGGACGATGTTCTGGCATCCTTCGATCTCATCATTGCCTCGATACACAGCGGGCTGAGTATGAACCGGGAAAAGGCCACGGAACGCCTGCTGAAAGCGGTCAGAAATCCCTTTACCGACATCCTGGGGCATATGAGCGGCCGCCTGCTGCTGCGCAGAGAGGGTTACCCGATTGACCATGAGGCCGTCATCGATGCCTGCGCTGAAGAAGGCACGGTGATAGAAATAAATGCCAACCCCCACCGTCTCGACATGGATTGGACCCACATTCCATATGCCCTGGAAAAGGGACTCATGCTGAGCATCAATCCCGATGCCCATTCGGCCCGCGGCATAGACGATATCCGCTACGGGGTCTATGCCGCACGAAAAGGCGGTCTGCCGGGAAAAAGAAACCTATCGTCCATGCCCTACGAAGAATTTGAAGACTGGATCGCACAAAGAAAGGAACGCAAAAAACGTCTTGCGCATTAGGCAATTCACCGGCAGGGGAACGAATATCCACCGGGCATGTTATTTTTGCCGGGTAAAAACAAAGACCATGGGGCGCCTGTTGGCAATAGATTACGGAAGAAAAAGAACGGGAATCGCGGTAAGCGACCCCCTTCAGATTATTGCGACCGGACTGACCTGCGTAGCCACAAACGAGCTCATCCCCTTTCTGAAAAACTACACGGCAAAGGAAGAGGTCGAACAGTTTGTATTGGGAATGCCGCTGAACTGGGACGAAAGTCCCACGGATGCCACTCCCTGGGTCGAAAAAACGGCAGCGGAACTGAAGAAGCATTTTCCGGAGATTCCCCTTGCCTTTGAAGACGAACGGAATACCAGTAAAATGGCTGTGGAAAGCATGCTGCGCTCGGGAATGAAGAAAAAGAAAAGGCGGAAGAAAGAAGAGGTGGATGTGGTGAGTGCGACCCTCATTCTGCAGCAATACATGCAAAAATAAAAGCAATGATTCTACCGATTGTAGCCTATGGCGATCCCGTGTTGAAAAGAGAAACGGAAGACATCGAAGCCGACTATCCGGAGCTTCCGCGCCTGATCAGCGACATGTGGGAGACCATGTACAATGCCGATGGCCTTGGGCTGGCCGCTCCGCAAATCGGAAAATCCATCCGCCTCTTTATTGTCGATACCCAACAATTGAAAGACGGAGAGGTACAAGGAATAAAAAAAGTCTTTATCAACGCCACCCTGCTGAAGGAAGAAGGAAAGCCATGGAATTTCGAGGAAGGCTGCCTGAGCATTCCGGGTGTGCGCGAAGAGGTGCTTCGCAAGCCGCAGATCGACCTGGAGTATCTCGATGAAAACTTCGAATACCACCGCGAGACCTTTGACGGACTCAATGCAAGGGTCATTCAGCATGAATACGACCATGTGGAGGGCATCCTCTTTACCGATCATCTCAAGCCGCTCAAAAAGAGACTCATCAAAAGAAAACTCATCAATATATCGCGCGGAGAAGTGGACGTACGCTACCGAATGCGATTCCCGGCCCTGCAACGCTAAAGAGCGGAACTCAGGGTTTTCTGAATTTACCGTCTTTCCAGGCTCTGAAAAACTCGGCCCAGGCCAGAGGATTGAAAATATTCATCGGGGGTATCTGCCCGTAGTAATAGTAGGAGGCGGCCTGCTGCCGGGCATAAAAGTCCACGATTTCGCCCGCATCGCGCGGAAGCGTGCGGCTCATCTCTTTCATCTTTTCCTGCTCCAGGTTCTTGCGTGCTATTTCATACTGATCGTCCGGAATGTTCAGGCTCAGAAAGGCCTCCTTAAACTGGCGGGGCGATGGCCATGGATAGACCACCGTCTCCTGCAAGTGTATCGTATCGCGGGTCATCAGTTGGATGATGGAATAGCGCTTTTCGACCAGATCGGGCGGAACGGCATAGACGGCCGTCTTATAACCCACCGAGGAAAAAACGATCGTATCGCCCGGTTTTACAATGATAGAGAAAAATCCTTCCATATTCGTGGAAGTGCCCCGCCCCACCTGCCTGATGTACACATTGGTATAAGGCAGGGCCACCAGGCTGTCGCTGGTCAGCACCAAACCCGAAAACTGGATAATATGATCTTCTTTCTGCGCCTGCAGATACTGGCCGCAGAAAAAGGAAAAGGCGATCAGGAAGAGGTATCTCATTATTTTTTAACGCTTGATTTCAAGCAATAATGATACGTATTTAAAATGTTTTGGAAAATAAAAGCGCCTTAAAATGGTATTAATAATTGATCACATTCAAGCCGACAGAAGGGCGATAGGGCGAAATGTCACTGGCCCGCTGGCTCTCAGGATATGAAATGCCGTGCGCGGCCATTTCCTGCCTGCTTTCGCTGCGATCGTGCAAAATGAAAGCATCGGCACTCACCAGGCGCAGCACCATGTGGGCCAGAATCAGGGCAATGATTAAAATCGGAGCAATTATCTTTTTCATAGCAATAAAATTGTATCTCAATGTTATTGCTTCCTCCGCTCCGGTCAAAAAACAATTATCGCAGTTTATCGCCCTCTAAATTTTGACCTTTTCCCTGCACGGAAGGAAGGAATCCTTGCAATTCCATGGCATTTCTTTCCTTTTTTTTGATTATTTGCTAACAAATTCCGGCCCTTGTCAATAAAAAAAGCACTGAGGACTTCAGTGCTTTTTTTCATAAGGTATTCTCTTTTAGCGGATTTGCACCCTTTTCGTTATCAACTGCCCGTTGAGCTTTATCATTACAAAGTAGCTGCCGGAGGGATAGTCGCTTACATTGATTTGAAGTTCTCTGCTGCCTTCCATCCTTTGGCTGAAGACATCCTGCCCGATAATATTCATTATCGAGAGTTCCGCATTCACTTCTTTGCCCATGTCGATATTCAGTACCGTAACGGCCGGTATCGGATAGATGCGAAGCTTCGATTTCACCTCCTCGACTTCCTGCTTGTCGGCATCCTCACGGCTCAGGTCTCCCTTCCTATCCTGCTGAAAACCATCCATGGGCCGTTGCCCGGTGGCCGGGTCAAAAGAATTGCTCCCATCAAAAGCATCCGTCTCGAGATGACTGTCATCCGGCATGTTTATCTCTATCGCATCATGCTTCGGCTTCAGTACTTCGTAGCTGTTGAGCGAATTGCCGTTGATATTGATTATCACCGGTCCGTTCTCGGAGGGGCCGCTGTCACGCTCCACCTCGTGGCTCTGTGCAAGCAGGATGACGCTCAGAAATATGGGTAAAATGGCCAGTAGTACTCTTTTCATATTAAGTGGTCTTCTGCATTAAAGATAAGATTTTTTTGAAAAACGGTCAATTATTTATCCACCGCGGGCTTTCTTGTCGTCCGGCAGACGTCTTTTTCCTAAGAAGTGCATATAGAGATTGAAGCCCTTAAACTACAGACAATCATCCTTTAGCACAACAGCCATCTCCCGCACTCCGGCAATCTTGGCCCCGGCTTTCCTGTCGGGCCAAAGCAATTCGTCCCGACTTAGCGCCCTGCCCTTGCCTGCACCGTTCTAGCTTCCCTGCTCCGCCTCTTTACTCCGCCCTTCAGGGCGGAGCCTGCGGAGCCCCAAAGGAAAAGGGCTTTAGCCCTTCAGGATTCGCAGCAATAAGCTTTTGACAAGGCCGGGATATGAGTATCTTAGCTACTCAGGAACAGCACCCACGATATGCAATCCAGCAAAGTCATCGCCATCTTACGCTCCCTCAACAAACACGAGATGAGAAAACTCGGGGAGATGCTGCATTCGCCCTATTTCCGCTTCAAGAAGGAAGCCCTCCGGCTCTTCGAATTTCTCGAAAAAAAGCACCCCCGTTTTCAGGGTCTGGATAAAAGCAAATTGAAAGAAGTCCTGTTCGGAAAGACTGCCGGTGACGAGAAATCGCTGCGCTATGCCATGAGCGAACTGACCAAGGCAGCCGAGCACTTTCTTGTCCTCAAAGAATTCGAATCGGGGGAAGAAGAAAAAAATCACCTCCTGCTCAAGGCCTACCTGAGAAAAAACCTCCTGAAATATGCCCCTTCACTTATCGAAAGAAACCGGCAGCTGCTCGAACGCAGTCCCCTGCGTGACGACAAACACTTTTTTCTCTCTTTTCTCACCGAAAAAGACCACTACGAGTACGTGGCTTCCGGAAGAAATGTGGCGGTTCATAAAAACCTGAAGCACATCATTCTCGACCTCGATACATTTTACATGATCAACAAGCTGAAGCTATCGGCCGAAATGATCAACCTCAGCGAAGCCTGGGCCGTAGAGTACGATCCGGTAATGCTCAATGAGATACTGCATCACCTCAAGAACTCGAAAAACATCGATACTCCGGCCGTTCGCATCTATTACGAGATAGTAAAAATGCTCACGGCCACCCCCTCCGAGCCCCATTATTTCCATCTCAAGGATTTGCTCAAAACCCACGGTTCGCTTTTCCCCCGCGAAGAGCTGAACGATATGTACATCTTTGCCCGGAATTTTTGCGCCCAAAAGATCAACAGCGGTGACACGGGCTACCTTTCCGAAGTTTTCGAGCTCTACCAAATGCTGCTCCAGGACGAAGTGCTCATTGTCAACGGCTACCTTTCGCAGTGGGATTACAAAAACATTGCAGCCGTAGCCCTGCGCGTGGAAGCCTTCGACTGGGCACGTGACTTTATCATGCGCTACAAAGAAAAAATACGAATCGAAGACCGGGAAAATGCTTTTTCTTTTAATCTCGCCAATTATTACTACTACCGGAAAGAATATGAAAAAACCATGTCGCTGATACAGAACGTAGTTTTTACCGACACCTATTACAATCTCGATTGCAAGGTACTGCTGCTCAAAAGCTACTTTGAGTTGGAAGAAATACAGGCGCTGCACTCCCTTATCGACTCCTTTTATATGTATTTGAAGCGCAACAAAGCCATCAGTGAATTTCAGCGCAGCAGCTATCTCAATTTTCTGCGCATCGTACGCAAGCTGATTCGTCTCAAGCCCGGTGACGAGAAGAAAAGAGCGGCCATCCTCCTGGAGCTTGACCGCTCACATCCTATTGCCAATGTATCGTGGCTGAAGAAAAAGCTGAACCCGGCTTAGACCTGTGAAGAAGGGCTCACCAAGCCCGAAAGCGAATGTAAGAAACCACTATTGCAGCAGCAGCAGACGGGCGCTGGCATGGCCCGCCCTGACGATGTAGGGGCCCGCAGGCAGGCCTTCGGTATCCAGACTGTAGGCATAGACACGCATTCCCCGGCTCCCCTCCAGCTGCAACTGCGGAGCTATGCCCGAGCGCAGCAGGCACCCGCTGAGATCGTAGAGCGAGAGCAGCGGCCGCTCCGACACGTTGCCTTCGGGCTGCAGCAGTGTGACCGTCACACGGCCCCGCGAGGGGTTCGGGCGTATCTGCAGGCGTGATTCCTGTGCCCGCGCACGGGGAGCCCGTATGCCCAGCGGAGCCCCCCGGCATTGGTCGTTCCCGTATTTGGCTATGAACACATCCGAAAGACCCCCCTCATTGCGCAACGTGTCTTCACCTATCAGCAGTTGCTTGTTGAAGTAGCCCGACAGATAGAGGTTCCCCGCTCCGTCAAAGCCCGCCACCGTAGCCTCGTCATAGTTGCCCCCGGGGCCGTAGAGCACCTGCGCATCCGTCACACTCCCATCCTCCGCATAGCGCACATAAAAGGGCTCCCAGTAACCCGAACCCTCAGCTACATCAAGTTCGATGTCTCCATATTTAACCCTTCCCCCATTGGCTCCTAAGCCCGCTATATTGCCTTTTTTATCAGCAGCAACACCATAAAATCCATTTACCAGTGCACTATCCGGATAGCGCAGCCAGGCATAGCTCCCGTCCGAATTTATTTTGGCTATAAACGCTAAGCCTGCTTCCTGCCATGATAAAGCTACATCTCCCACCGTATCCGGACCGAAGACCTCTCCGTAACTCGTGTATCCACCGAAATATACCGCATCGTCCTTGCCCGTGGCCAGACCATAAATCCAGGTCGGACGGGTAAACACCGTATCGGGGCTGGCATACATGTCGAAATGCCAGAGCAGCGCCCCCTCCGGGTCAAATTTCATGATCGTGTAAATCGTGGGGGCCGGACGGAAGTCCACTCCGGCTATCGTCACCGTGTCCGTGATGTTCAATCCCAGCAATACATTCC
The DNA here is from genome assembly GCA_026981615.1 of Chitinophagales bacterium. Taxonomy (GTDB): domain Bacteria; phylum Bacteroidota; class Bacteroidia; order Chitinophagales; family S012-47; genus S012-47. The sequence goes on along the minus strand of JALSIH010000086.1, from coordinate 919 downwards.
CCGAGGCATCCACCTCCATGCCCGCTACCATAAACTCTTGGCGCCAGGCATCCGTTATCTGCACCAGACGCTTTGTCTCGCCCCTGCCCGTATCAAACCAGCCGAGATAATATCCCGTATTGACCGTGTCGCCCGGAAATAATTCAAATCCATCATACCTTATCCCGGTCTTTATATCAAATTTCTGAGCCCAGAATAAGAGGATCAAATCCCCATGAAAAGAGGATACTTCCATTCCCACATTTAGCCGTATTATTGGAAAACCAGAATCATCAAATTTGCCCAGCTTCGTCCACAAATGCGCACCTTCATTGCTGAATTTACTGATGTGAAGGCTGTAGTTATTTCCATAAAATGTCGTATCTCCTATCTTAATCCAGGAACTTTCAGAATTTGTGAGCACTCCGGTTAAAAAAACATTGCCCGATTCATCCACTGTCAGGTTCACCCAATTCGACTGTTTATCATCGCGGCCCTTCGACCCGAACAACTGCAGCCAGCGGAAATTGCCCCGGCAGTCGTAGCTCACCAGAAATCCGTCCATCTTCCTGAATTTCCTATACAGGCCTGTCGCCCGCCACTACCGGAGTCATCGTATAGCCGCAGACAAAGACATTGCCCCGGCTGTCTACCGCCATATCCGTGACCTGGTCGTCTGCCGCACTCGACTGCGGATCACCGCAGGTGCCTCCCATACGTACGGCCCACTGCCAGTTGCTGCTGTCGGCCTGCGCACGAAGCAGCAAAGGCATAGCCGAAATACAAAACAGAATGAATACAATGCGTCTTTTCATCTTTCCGTTTTTAATTAGTCCCTCCTGAATAACTATACAACATACAGATATACAAATCAATATGTTGAAATGTTTATGCTATAGGATGTCCGAAATTGCAAGAGAGTGGTGAAATTTATGGCAAA
>JALSIH010000085.1 GCA_026981615.1 Chitinophagales bacterium | reverse complement strand
TCGAGATGCAGAAAGTAGAGCCCCGGAGCCATTGCTCCGAGCGGCAGGTTGCCGGAAGTGCCCGGGATTCCACTGCGCAGCATTCGCCCCGATGGGTCAAAGATGCGATAGCGGGCTCCGGCAAATGTTGCGGGCCCCTGCAGACGGAGTTGATTTCTGACGGGATTGGGGCAGATCTCAAATTCAACTTTCTTTTTATAGGCACTCATTCCCGTAATGGGCGGTGTAAAGCAGGCGCGGTAAATGCCGTTTCCATGGGTGGCCACGAGGACCTCCCGTCTGTAGAAGTCCATAATCTTCTCTTCATACGGTTCAATAGCAGAGGCCGGGGGTTTCGGCTACGAGCGGAATGCGGCAATCGGGCGCCTTGTCGCGCGGATCGCAATGATAGCCGTAGATGCTGAAGTTTTGCAGGTGCTTTTGCACCTCTTTGTAATAAGAATGGCTTTTGGCTTCGGGGTCAAAGGTGATCTCGTGAAAAACCGTGGCTCCTTCCATCCCTTTTTCTTTCAGTTTCCCGAAGAGAAAATTTTCATCAGCGAGATCGCCCGAATAGGCCAGCACTTCCTGTCCTTCCTGAAAGAGATAGGCCCGGCCCGGCATCCACGACACATGGCGCCCGCTGCTGTCAATGGCCTGAGCCCCGCTCAGCTTGTCAAGCGGGAGAAAAGTGGCATACTTGTCGATGGGGCGGAGCGAGAAGGAAAGAAAATCGCGCAGCAGCCCGAGGAAGGCCCGGTCGGGGTAATAAATGCAGAGGGGGCGCCTGTTTTTCTCCATGTAGATGCGGTGAGCCAGGAGGGATGAGAGGCTGCCGGCATGGTCGTCATGCAAGTGGGTGATCACTACGGCATCGGGCAGCCCCGCAAGCCCCAATTCGCAGAGTCGGCTGTAGATGCGGTTGCCGCAGTCGATAAGGATGTGCCGGCCCTTCCATTCGAGGATGGCCGAGCTGTTGTAGTAGCGATAATCGAAAGCGCCACCGCTGCCAAGGAATCGAATCTTCATCTTTGCGAATTTTCAGGGAAAAGGCGAAAACGCAGATAGTGAATTTTCTTTTTTGCTTCGAGGTGCATCTTCTCATAGTAGGTAAGAATCTGCAGTTCTTCCGGTACCCGGGCCATGCCGTGCACATCGCGGATCACTTCTTCGGGCGCGATGCCTTCTTCGGCCAGCACTTCGAGGCTGTATTCAAAAAGTCCCGTGGCATCGGTTTTGAGATGTATGCGGGCTCCCGGTTCGCATACTTTGCGGTAGATGTCGAGAAAGCGGGGAGAGGTCAAGCGCTTCATTGCACGGCTTTTTCGCGGGAAGGGGTCGGGGAAGGTGATCCATATCTCGGCAATTTCCTGCGGGGCAAAAAATTCCCCGAGCTGTTCGATGCGGGTACGTACGAAAGCCACATTTTCGAGGCCTTCGTCAAGAGCCTGTCGCGCGCCTGTCCATATGCGGTTGCCTTTGACGTCAATGCCGATCAAATTCCTGCCGGGATATTGCCGCGCCAGGTTCACGCTGTAGTCGCCTTTGCCGCAGGCCAGCTCCAGCACAACGGGGTTTTCGTTGCGAAAGAAAAGCTCCTTCCACCGGCCTTTCATTTCGGCCTTCTCTCCGCAGCAGGTCAATGCAGGCTGCAGAGGCGTGAAATTTTGAAAGACATTGGGAAAATTTTCGAGTTCGGCAAATTTGGCCAGCTTATTCTTGCTCATGTCTATAGGCTTTCTGCTTCTTCGCTTTCTTCTTTTTCGATGCGGATATGATCCCCCATGTAGGCCAGTATGAGACCTTCCTCATAATCCACTTCCCTCTCGGCCAGCACCACTTTGATCTGTCCGTTTTTGTGTTTTGTAAAGATGGGGGCATCGCTGGCCGGAAAATCGGCAAGCAGCGCTTCGAGGCTTTCTTTGTCCTCAATTTGAATCTCCTGTAAGGTCGGATATTTTCGTGCCAGGCTGATGAGTTTGTAAAAATCCACGTCATTTCCGAAAAGGATATCCTTGGGCCTTACCAGACTGGTAAATTTCATTTCGTTGCGGGTGATCAGGCGGTACGAGGTGTCGCGCCCGAATTCTTTGCGAAACTTGCGGCAGGCCAGAATATTCAGTTCGTTGTTGGAGGTCAGTGCCAGAAAGTAGCCGATGTCGCTCAGCTCGATTTGCTCGGTCAGATATTCCGAAAGGATATTCAGCTCCATCACTTTGAGGTTCATCATACGGGCTTCGTTGATGTTGTTGTGCGAGGTGTCGACCAGCACCACATGCACCCCGTTGTTTTGAAGGTATTTGGCAATGGCCCGGCTGCCTTCATGGGCTCCCAGAATGAGATATCCCGCAGGGTCCTTGTCGACCACGCCCAGCCAGCGGGCCACCATCTTGGCCGTGGTACCCTGCAAAACGACCGTCCCGAGGATGATCATGAAAGTCAGAGGGATGAGCAACTGGGCATCGGCCCGTTCCTGTGCCGATACCGCGGTGTTTTCAACTATGCTGAGTGCAAAGATGGAGGCCACGGCTGCCGCCACAATGCCCCGCGGTCCGATCCATGAGATAAAAATCCTTTCGCGGATATTCAGATTGCTGCCGATGCTGCTGAGAAAAACACTGAGCGGCCGCAACAGGAAAACCACCACCAGAAATACCGGCATGGTGCCCCAGCCGAGCAATTGCAGTTGTGAGAGGTCGATGTTTGCCGAGAGGATGATAAAAAGAATGGATATCAGCAGGATGACGAGGCTTTCTTTAAAGGTGAGGATTTCACGTATTTCGGGCAGGCGGGTATTGGCCAGGATCATGCCCATGAGGGTGACGGCCAGCAGGCCCGACTCTTTGGCCATGATGTCGGCAAGGGCATAGCAGGCTACCACGAGTGCCAGGCTCAGCACATTGCGAAGATATTCCGGCACGAGTTTCCTCTTGATCAGATAGTAGAGCGTATAGGCCGATATCACTCCCATGGCGGCACCTGCCAGCACGGTTTTCCCGAAAGTGACCATGGCCGTAAGCGTAAACTGGGGTGCGCCCGCTTCCTGGGTGAGGATAAACTCATACATCAGCACGGCTACGAGGGCTCCGATGGGGTCAATCAAAATGCCTTCCCACTTGAGAACGGTGGCTACTTTTTTTACCGGGCGCACATTGCGCAATATGGGGCCGATAACGGTAGGCCCCGTTACGATGATCAATGCACCGAAAAGCAGGGCAATGCGGATGTCCATACCGATGAAATAGTGGGCAGCCAGTGCTCCTCCGATGAGTGAGATGATGGGGCCGATGATGAGCAAATTCCGGACGGTGGAGGCCACCGAGCGCACATCGCGAAGACGAAGGGTCAGGCCGCCCTCGTAGAGGATGACCCCCACGGAAAGGGATACGAAATGGCTCAGCATCTCCTTGTTGAGAATCATGGAAGGGTCGATCAGCTTGTAGCCCAGAAGAATGTCCATGCTGGCCAGCGGTCCGGCAAGAAGCCCGATAAGGATCA
>JALSIH010000084.1 GCA_026981615.1 Chitinophagales bacterium | reverse complement strand
CCTCCTCCAGCTTTTCATCATAGAGACGCATAAGCCGCTCATCCCTCATATCATTTTCCTCTCCGCTTCCGAGCTCAAGCTGAATGAGGGCCATCACGCTGTAATTCACGATGCCGATAAATTCGGACTCTATCCCATCGGCTATTTTCTGAGTTTTCTTTTCTTCGATGGTGCGGATGCGCGAAGCCTTGATAAAAAGCTGGTCGGTGAGAGACGAAGTGCGGAGGATGCGCCAGGCAGAACCGTAATCCGCATTTTTGGCCCGGAAGACCTTTCTGCATTTCTCCGCAGCTCTTTTGAACTGTTCTGCGGTTTTGTTTTTCGTTAAATTTGACATTCTCAAATGGCAGCATTAATGATTGAAAAAAGTCCTCCGGCCGCAGCGCTCCTTCAGGTAAAAGGGCGCCTGCTCGACCTTTCCGCTCCGAAAGTAATGGGCATCATTAATGTAACGCCCGATTCCTTCTACGCTGCAAGCAAATATAAAGAAGAAAAGGCGGTGCTTGATGCCGTTGGGCAAATGTTAACAGATGGCGCTGCCATTATCGATGTCGGGGGCATGTCATCGCGGCCGGGCGCTGCCCTTATTGACGAAAAAGAAGAGCTGAGGCGCTGCATTCCGGCCATACGGGCCATCGTTCGCGAATACCCCGAAGCCGTCATTTCCATTGACACGGTGCGGGCCCGCGTGGCCCGCGAAGCCGTGGAAAACGGGGCCGCTCTCATCAACGACATCTCGGCCGGTCTCCTCGACCCGGCCATGTACCGCACCGTGGCCGGGCTCCGGGTGCCCTATATCCTCATGCACATGAAAGGCCGGCCCGAGAACATGCAAAAAGACCCGGAATATGAGGACGTGGTGCGCGAAGTGCTCGACTTTTTCATTGCACGCACGGGGCCCCTGATAGAGCTGGGCGTTCATGATATCATTCTCGATCCGGGTTTCGGATTTGGGAAAAGTGTGGATCACAATTATCAACTGCTCAATCATCTCGGGGTGTTTCGGAAAGTCATGCAGCTGCCGCTGCTGGCGGGGGTCTCGCGCAAATCGATGATCAACCGGGTGCTCGGCACCCGCCCGGAGCAGGCCCTCAACGGCAGCACAGCGCTGCACATGGCTGCCTTGCTCAACGGAGCCTCCCTCCTGAGGGTCCACGATGTGAAAGAAGCCGTTGAAACCGTTAAATTGTACCTCAAAATGAAAGAAAACGCAGAGAAATGATCGGAGCTTTTCAAATAGGGTTCCTCGAAATTCGCCTGCTCGACCTCATCGACATACTGATGGTCGGGGCGCTTATTTACCAGCTCTACCGCCTGGTCTGGGGGAGCCTTGCGTTCAATATCTTCCTGGGTTTGCTCATCGTTTATCTCGTGACCATTGTCGTGCGTGCACTCCACATGGAATTGCTCTCGGGCATTCTCGGCCAGTTTATCAATGTCGGAGTCATTGCCGTGCTCATTGTTTTTCAGCCGGAGGTGAGGCGCTTTTTGCTATATATCGGACGCAGCAGCCGCTTCAGCCGCGAATCCATATGGAATAAGCTCAGCATTCGCAAGTGGCGCCTGTCCACCGAAAAGGAAATAGAGATCAATGCCATCATCAAAGCCGTTGACAAGCTCTCCCGCACCCGTACCGGAGCCCTGATTGTCATTGCCATCACCAGCAAGTTGCAGTTTATTGCCAACACGGGTGTGATCCTCAATGCACGCATCAGCAGTACCCTGCTCGAAAGCATTTTCTACAAAAACAATCCCCTGCATGACGGGGCCGTGATCATTGCCGAAAATAAGATACTGGCCGCCAAATGCATTCTTCCGGTATCCGAGAATCCCGACCTTCCCTCCCACCTCGGCATGCGTCACCGCGCGGCAGTGGGCATTACCGAACACAGCGATGCCCTGTCGATTGTGGTTTCCGAAGAACGGGGACAAATCAGTTATGCGTATCAGGGACAGCTTTATCTGAATATTGACAGCGGGCTGCTCAGGGAAACCCTGCTGAAGGCCTTGCTCGAAGCATTGGAAGATTAAAACGAATCCAAAGAAAAAAAGCCACCCGCGATGGGTGGCTTTCTCATTAAGGGAGTGCAAGCTGTGTCGTATGCGTGCACAAATTATAAACGAAGCTTTCGCTGTAAAAGTGCGCTCTGTCTTTCAAAAAAAATCGACAACGTGCAGCCATGCCTCCTATCCGTCCCGTCAGGAAGGAACCCCATTGTATTTCAGCACTTTATCACAATAACTCACCCTCTTGCCGGAAATCCGGAAGCCTGCTGCTTAATACGATAGGTCTTATTTTTACATTAAAAAGACATGAGCAAAGGACCTGTTTCCCAATACATAGAAAAACACTTTCTTCATTTCAATGCCGCGGCCCTGATGGATGCGGCCCGGGGCTATGAGCGGCATCTGCAAAAGGGCGGCAAAATGATGATCACCCTGGCCGGTGCCATGAGCACGGCCGAACTGGGCAAATCGCTGGCGGAAATGATCCGGCAGGACAAGGTGCATATCATCAGTTGCACGGGGGCGAACCTCGAAGAAGACGTTTTCAATCTGGTGGCACACGATTTCTATAAACGAATCCCCCACTACCGCGACCTGACGCCCGAAGACGAGTGGAACTTGCTTGAGCAGAAATACAACCGGGTGACGGACACCTGTATCCCCGAAGAAGAGGCCATGCGCAGAATTGAAGACAAGATGCTGCACCTCTGGGCCGAAGCCCGCGACAGCGGCCAGCGCTATTTTCCGCATGAATTCTTTTACCGTCTGCTCCGCGATGGCCGGCTCGAAAACGAATACCAGATTGACCCGAAAGACAGCTGGCTGCTGGCAGCCATGGAGAAAAACCTGCCCATTGTGGTGCCGGGATGGGAAGACAGCACCCTCGGAAACATATTTGCCGCGCATTGCATGCGGGGCACCTTTGAGCCCACCCTCGTGAAAACAGGCATCGAGTATATGGCGCGGCTGGCCGACTGGTATATGAAAAATTCCGGGGGAGCCGGCATCGGCTTTTTCCAGATCGGAGGCGGCATAGCGGGTGATTTTCCGATTTGTGTCGTCCCGATGCTTTATCAGGACCTGCAAAAAGAGGATGTGCCGTTTTGGGCCTATTTTGCACAGATATCCGACAGCACAACGAGTTACGGCTCCTATTCCGGGGCTGTGCCCAATGAAAAAATCACCTGGGGAAAACTCAGTGTGGATGCGCCCAAATACATTATCGAGTCGGATGCCACCATTGTAGCTCCGCTGATTTTTGCCTGGGTGCTGGGCTGGTAAATCCCTCGAACAGGGTGATCCTTGTCATTTGTTTTTTGCGAACTTTTGCCGTGATTCATGGCATTATGGAAGTGCCCGGAAATCAAAAGATGCAGCCATGAAAAAGCAAAAAATCAGCAGGCAGATTGAAGCAAGAGGCATCCGTGATTCGCGAATAATAAAAGCGATTGAATCCATTGACCGGACGGCCTTTTTGCCGGCAG
>JALSIH010000083.1 GCA_026981615.1 Chitinophagales bacterium | reverse complement strand
TATCCGCGGGCGCCTGCTCCTCGAAAGGGATTTTTCGCAGCATCTCCGCATTGCCACCGGACCCCTTCCTGCAGGCATCTACATCTATCGTCTGAGGGACGAGCGCCAGCGAAGCTACCACGGCAAATGGATGAAGCACTAAGCTGCGGGGCCCTTTTTGTAAAAAATGCCCGGCAGCCCTTAATTTCGGTCTCAAATCCACCAAACCATGAGAATAGTGCCTCTTCTTGCTGCCGCCTTCCTGCTCCTCGCTGCCTGCAAGAAGCAGAAGAACACGACAGAGAAACATTATTACTTCTCAAAGTCGGAAAATTGCGTTCCGCTTTCCACCCTCTATCCCGCTCCACCGGCCACAAGCATCCTCGAAGCAGAGGAAGGGAGCTTCGGTGACTGGCTGGCCGGATTACCCGTGGATACCACGCACCGTGTGCTGCATTACTACACGGGCGATGTGGCCCTGCAGCAAAACGGACATGCAGGCATCATCGATATTCCGGTGAAAAACAACGTGCAGGACAGCCGCAAGCTGATTATGCGCATCTATGCCGAATACCTCTATCAGCAGGGCCGCTATGATGAGCTGCAATTCAGCAATGCAAAGGGAGAAATCATCAATCCGAAGATCTGGTTTTCAGGAAAGCATCCGGGTGAGCCCTTTCGCTTTCCCTACAGTGATTTCAGAAAATACCTGAATGAGACCCTTGCGGCAGCCGGCTGGAAATCGTGGATGAAACAGTTAAAGAGGATCAGCCGATTCGAAGCCCGTGCCGGTGACATCGTCTATCAAAAAAGCGGAGGCGGCTCACATGCCATGCTGATTGCCGCTGCCGCCATCGGCCGCAACGGACAACGTTATCACCTCTACATTGAAGGGGCCACCCCTCCGGCCGAGATGCACGTGGTGGCCAACAACGAGCAGGAGGTGCTCAGCCCCTGGTATCCCATGATTGACGGTGTGCCGGTGCGTACACCTTATTGGGTGTTCAATGATAAAAACTATTATCGCCTCTCGTCCGGCACTTCCGAGTGATCGCGGGCAGGCGCTTCATCCGTCTCCGTGAGCATGAGCCTCCGGATGTATTTGACCGGTATCGATCCGTAACTTAAAAAGCGCTCGTGAAAGTTTTTCAGGTCAAAGCCGTCTCCTTTGCGGCTTTTTATCTCATCGCGCAAGTCCAGTATCTCGATGAGTCCGGCAAAATAGCTGCACAGCTGCACGCTGCTGCGCTGCACCCTTCGCCATTTGCCCTCGGCCTCCGATCGTTCCTGAAAAGCCTCTTCGGTGAGAAAACGCAGCACGCTGTCCCTCTCCCAGCCGCGGCTATGCACTCCGATGTCGATGAGGCTGTTGCCGATGATGCGCAGGTACCACTTGTAATACATGAGCCGGAGCTCGGGACTGTTCTCTCCCCAGCCCTCTTCGAGCATCATGCGCTCGGCATAGCAGGCCCATCCTTCGATCATGCTGCCGCTGCCGAAAATGCTTTTGATGATATCAGGCGATTCGTTGGCATAGACCAGCTGCACATAATGGCCCGGAATGGCCTCATGGATGTTCAGAATTTGCATCATGTAATCGTTGTACTCGCGCAAGTAGCTTTCTGCCGCTTCTTCATCCATTTCCCAAACCGGACTCACATTGTACCAGGTATTCTCATATTTGTCGTAGGGGCCGGGAGCCGAGATGGAGGCAATGGCAATGCCCCGCAGATATTTGGGTGCCACCCGCACCTTAAGCGGCTTTTCCGGGTCTATAAAGAGCAGGTCTTTCTCGCGGATAAAGCGAATAAGTTCGGGCAATTGCCTGCGAATGGCCTGAAGAAAAGAATCGGGGGTTGTGTGTTTTTCGGATATCCGGTCGATGAGGCGGGCGCTTTCGGCCAGTGAGAAAGTGCTGCGTTCCTCTGCGAAGTACTTCGGCCAGAGTTTCTGTGTCAGGCGCAGTATCTGCGTATGGGCTTCCTCTTTCTCATACAGGGCCGCTTCCCGGAGGCTTTCGGGGGTATAGTCGCTTTGCAGGTCCAGCTCAAATTTCCGCTCATAAAGGGCCTCGCCCGGGCGAAAATCCCTGAACGCCCCTTTTTCCATGAGGCGGTCGAGAAAACCGCGGAAAGAACGGGCAGCGTGCAGCGCCCGGTCCAGTGTCTCACGATCTTTGCTGCCGTAGAGGCCGGCCTGCCGCAATGAGTCCGGAATGTCCTTTTCCAACAACTCTATCATGCCGTCCGTAATTACCCGGGCCATCTCCGTATGCGGTTTTGAAGGCTTGCGGATACTGGCCTGCGCGGCATCATAATAGGCGGGCAGCTTCTCCAGCCGCTCGAGGATATGCCGCAGCCGCGCTTCGAGGGGCTCGTAGCGCCCCCTGAGCATGTAGCCCACAAGTGCTCCGGGATTGTAATAAGAAGGCTGCCAGGCCCATGGTTTCAGCGTATCGCTGTACCAGAGCTGCGACTGCATCTCGTTGCGGATGAGGAAATAGTCGCTGCGATCCCGGGGATCGAGGAGCCCGGCATCCACCGCATTCAGTTTTTCGAGTATCGCCCCAGCAAAATCCCTCGTCTCTCTGCGCGCACTGTCGTCCGGAATGCGCAGCTCACTGTCGTAGGCATGATAGCCGTTCAGCGTAGCCGATTCGGGGAAATGCCGCCAGTAATCGTCCATAAAGTTGCTTTTAAACGCTTTGAAAAAAGCACGGGCTTTCTCTTCCGGATTTTCCTTTTTGCAAGCCGGAAGCAAAATTATAAGGAGCAGGATGAGCCGGGTTCCTATTCGCATACCATGACGTTTTTTGTTTAAAAAAATCAATCCCTGCCGGACGGCAGGCTCCTGCGAATTTACCGGATTCTTGCATTTCACGGCATCACTGCTGCGGCTTTCTCCTGCCTGTGACGTAGCCTGTCGTCCCGATGTTCGCGATGCTCAATCGGGATCTGCGTCCTGACGATCGCTTCGCTCTGTCAGTATCTTCGAAAGCGTGCTTGAACTTTTGATTTGCTTTGTCTTACCCTTTGGAACATTCCGATCGAATGAAATGAGCATCGGAACGATACAGCGTATCCGATCGGATAAGCTTACTCAGGATGACCAATCGCAAATCACCAAGCACCAAGCACCAATCACCAAGCACCAACCACCAATCACCAACCACTAATCACCAACCTCCAATCACCCAAAGCGCTCTCCTTCGTGACATTCTCTGTGCTTCCGTTGGATATCTGTCAACAAACGTTCAGTTTTTTCCGTAAAATCTCAAACTCAGGATGCCTGCATTTGCCGCAGCGAGGCCATGGCTTCGAAATTGACGCGTATGCGCAGGCCCAGTTCTCCGAAAAGCTTCATCAGGGTTTCGCGTTCGCCCTTCTTTTCTTCCTGTGCCAACTGATCGAGCAGCTTTCCGGCCGCTTTGAAATAGCTGTTTTGCACCTTGTAAAGGTCCAGCGTCAGCCCCATCTCCTCAAAGTGGTCCAGCTTGGCAATGAGATTGCGCAGAAGCGCTTCGTCCGTTGGCGAGGC